>CAZGQH010000008.1:0-12924 GCA_964527575.1 uncultured Lachnospiraceae bacterium | reverse complement strand
TGATCATACGGATCAGGTCGGAAAAATCCACGTCCAGATCCAGGTCCTTGCCGTAGGAGTTCACGTTCTGGCCCAGGAGGGTGATCTCCTTATACCCGGCGGCCACCAGCTCCTTCGCCTCGGCCACCACATCCTCCGGCCGGCGGGTGATATTCGGATAGAGCAATTCAGCAATTTTTTCGTAGTTCATACTATCGTCCTGCTTTTCAGAGTATTTTGTCCCAATAAGGTTGTTCAAAGATAAGGATTGTAACGCTTTTCAAAAGCCATTTTGGTGGCGGAACCGTGTCCGGGATAGACGGGGAGCGAATCGTCCAGCGCCGCCAGCTTTTGGAGCGATGCCTGCATGGCGCGGGGGTCGCCGCCGTAAAGATCGCAGCGTCCGATTCCCGAGGCAAAGAGCGTATCGCCGGAAAACAGACATCCCTCTGTAAGATAGGAGACCGAGCCGGGCGTGTGGCCGGGGGTATGCAGTGCCATGACCGAAAATCCGGCAATGGGAAGGATGCCGTCCGCATCGATCGGCGTTATCTCTAAGCCGAGGACGTTCGAGCAGTCGGAGCTGCTCGAGCAGCCTAAGCGGCGCGGGCATCCCACCAGCGCCGAGGCGTTCTTCTGCGGGTCATCCAACAGAGGCAGATCGAGACGGTGGAGAAATACCGGGGGATTTCCGGGCAGACGCCGAAGCTCTTCAATGGGTGCGGTATGGTCAAAATGTCCATGGGTAAGAAGAACGGCTGCCGCGGTCAGTGAGGATTCCTCCAGCATGGCGCGGGCTAACGCTGCGTCCGAGGGATCGATGAGAAGCGCTTGCTTGTCTTCGCGGATCAGAAGGTACATATTGGCAGAGAGAGGCCCGCAAGCTTCACATACAACTTTGATATCCAAATCAGAAAACCTCCCAAACCGAAAATAATACAAAATATTATAGCACAAGATTGGGAAAATGTCTATAAAAAAGAAGAAAAACCATGAGAAAAACGATGTGAGAATGACAGAGGGCGGATTATCTTATATTTGACAGGATTCATAGACAGCCGAAACTCATGGCTTGGGTAAGCAAAGCGGATGGGAGAGAGTGGGGGGAATTAGGCGGAGAAGAGATTGACAAGTCAAACTCTGTATGCTATAACAAATACAGATTATTATACAAAATGCAAATTTTGTATAATTCAGAAGTGGTAAAAAGGGCGAAAAGCCGAAAAAGCTGTTGTAATACGAAAGTCCCATCGAAGCGGCCTGTAACGGCCGCTTCGATGGGTGCCTGAGTTTTCTGCTTTAGCAATAGAAATCGTGATTTCCGATGGTCATTACATACTTCCGTGTCTGAACGATCCAAAAGTTCGTGGCGATTTTCGGATTGAGGAAAAAGATCATCTCTTCATCAAAAGAAAATCCCTCAAGGCAGATCTTAGCCGCACGGATGCTATCGGCGCTGGGGGTATTGTAGATCGTACCGGATGCTGTCGGCGAAAACTGTGTGCCGTGCTTTTTATCGAAGATCACACCGTAAATCGTATCGGGATAATCGCTTCGGCGTGTCCGATTCAGTATCACATTGCCTACGGCGATTTTGCCGTCCAAGGGCTCGCCGCCACTCTCGGCTTGAATGATCCGTGAGAGCCAATACAAATCGTTCCTATTGTAATAGCTCTCTCCGTCGGCAATTACCCGGCGTTCACCGCTGTAATAGACCGACCGTGTCTCGCCCTCCCATTCCACATCGTAGCCGTATACCTTGGCAAGGCTTCTGGCCGGAACATAGATCCGACTGTCGATATTTTTGATCGGGTTTGAATTATACAAAATTCTTCCGTTGACTTCAAGGACTTCACTGTTTTGCTGTGCTGTCAGGGTCAGCTCTTTGGTTTCGACCTGTGCGGTACCGTCTTGCCAGGATATTGCGGCATCCTTTTCGGTCATATCAAAGAAGGCGCGAAGCGGCACATAGGTGGTATCATTGATCAGATAACTCTCGGCGTCCAGCTCTTCGCCCTCTATGTAGAGTCTTACACGCGGTGTTTGTTCATTCGGGACTTCCCTCTGTCTTGCGGAAGCTACTCCGGCATCTTCAGATATCGGAGTAGCTTCCGATGCCAAAGCAGCTTCGCCTTGTTCGGTTTTTCCTTCCGGTTCCAGCGCATAGGCTGCGGGCGACAGGACGCTGAGGGTCAACAGGAGGACTGACAAAAACAGCGCTGTGATTTTTCTTTTCGTTCGGTGGGTCATTCTTTCACCGTCCTTTCTTTCGTGATCTGTTTTGAGTGTAACATACCTTTCGGGTGAAAATCAATGCAAAATATTTTCCACCGGGACAGTTTTTTCCAAAAACTCTTGCTTTTTTTCTTCGATGCCGTTATAATAGCCGTTGGCGGTCAAACGCCGTTGATTATGAAAATCCAAGCAAACAGGACTGTAAAAGCAAGATGAAAACCAATACGAAACGCCAAATCCGCTCAAACCTTCTTCTGATGACCACTGCCCTCGTCTGGGGCTTTGCCTTTGTGGCGCAGGTGATGGCTTCCGAATCCCATATGGGCTCCTTTTTCTATAACGGAGTCCGCTATCTTCTGGGTGCGCTGATTCTGCTCCCGATTTTTTTGATTTTTGAGCGAAAGAAGATCAATCGACAGATTTTCAAAAGTACATTCCTTGCCAGCCTGATCTGCGGGGCTATCATGATGGCTGCCGTCAATTTTCAGCAATACGGTATTGACAACAACATGAACGCGGGTAAATCCGGCTTTATCACCGGACTTTACATGGTCTTTATCCCGATTGCGGGTATCTTTTTCAAGCAGAAAACCAGTCATTTTACCTGGATTGCGGTGATTATTGCCCTTGTAGGGCTATTTCTCATCAGCTTTCCGGCAGGTGAATCTACCTTTAACCGTGAAGAACTGTTGGGCGATCTTTTGGTGTTGATCAGCGCGTTTTTCTGGACGGCGCAAATTCTCTGTGTGGATCGCTTTGCCAAGGGCTCCTGTCCGATTTTGTTTTCGGTGCTGCAGTTTGCCGTCTGCGGCACAATCAGTATGCTGATTGCCCTTTTTGTCGATGACATCTCTTTTACGATTCTTTCTGCTGCCGCGCTTCCCCTTCTTTACGGCGGACTTGTCTCGGTGGGTGTTGGATACACGCTGCAGGTTCTCGGTCAGCGGGATGCGAGCCCGGCCGTCGCCTCCATTGCTATGGCTTCCGAATCGCTCTTTGCTGCGATAGGCGGCGCACTGATCTTGAAGGAAACCATGACCCTGCGTCAGATTTTCGGCGCGCTGCTGATGCTGGCAGCCATTCTGCTGGCTCAGATAAAACCGAAGAAAACTGCAGATAATAATCTGCAGTAAACTGCAGATAATAATCTGCGGAAAAACAAATAGAAAAGCAGCTACATTTTGTTGCAATGTAGCTGCTTTTATGTGTCGATTTTCGCCTTTTTGGCCTGACTGTGCTGGAATTTTCGCTCGATATGATAGAGCTTCCCTTCCTTGCGAAAATTGGCGCCGGTCTGCTTGAAGGAAAAACGAACACTGTGATCAAGACACTGCTCCCGTAGCGACAGAATCCAGTCGTAATCGCAGACTCGGGCGCCGGGACCGCTCTCGCCGCCGCAGATGACAAGTTCGATTTCCGATGAGAGATAATCGCGCATATCGATCGCCGTGAGAAGCGGTTCACAGACCACTATTTTGTGCCGGATGGGAGCTTTTATAAAAATCGGAAAACGTCTGTCGCAGGCTGTCTGATTCTCCATGGTACAGGCGATTGTCACATGCTCCCAGCCGCTTCCCCAATCGGCGGGAAGGCAGTCTGAAAAGCGTTCAATCCGTTTGGTGATGACGGTAAAATGAAGGTCGGATCGGTATCGGATGATCTCCCATATTTCATCCCGCCAGGGATCGGCGAGATCGAGGAAAAAGTCGCTGGTCATACAGAGATAAACACCGGTTCCGCTCGGAATTTTATAGTCACCGGCGCGGTTTTTCCGAAGCGGAAGGTTAAAGTCCTTTGTTCGGTAGACCTCCCCTGCATTCCGCCCGATCGATTCGTCCCGCCGGTAGACATAACAAAGGCGGCAGCCTTCGGAATATCGGATACAGCCGTGCCAGGGATTCCAGATCACATCCTGCATTGACGCTTCCCTCCTCTCACACGCAATCTTTCCGATTCCTGCCGATGGCAAAGGGCGGAACAGCTTCCGAATGATTTCGGAAGCTGTTCCGCCGTTTTTTAGTCAAAATATCCTTCTTGGCAAAGGAGCTCGGCGATCAGTACTGCGCCGCCGGCAGCACCCCGCAGGGTGTTGTGGGAGAGTCCCACGAACTTGTAGTCAAACAGTGAATCTTCCCGCAGACGGCCGAGGGTAATTCCCATGCCGCCGTAAATATCCCGGTCAAGCTTGGCCTGAGGACGGTTGTCTTCCTCAAAATAGGTCAGGAACTTGGCAGGCGCCGAGGGAAGCCCCAGCTTCTGCGGCGCACCCTCATAGCTCTCCCAAGCTGCCAGAATCTCCTCCCGGCTGGGTTTGTTTTCAAAAGAAACAAAAACTGCCGCCGTATGTCCGTCGCTGACCGGCACACGGATGCACTGGGTGGTGATTTTCGGTTCATCAGCCTTGACAATTTCGCCGCCTTCGATATGACCCCAGATCTTCAGCGGCTCCTGCTCGCTCTTTTCTTCCTCGCCGCCGATGAAAGGAATGACATTGTCCACCATCTCCGGCCATTCCCGGAAGGTCTTGCCTGCACCGGAAATTGCCTGATAGGTAGTGGCGAGAACTGCCTTGGGACGGTATTTCAAAAGGGGGGTCAGGGCCGGCACATAACTCTGAATCGAGCAGTTAGGCTTGACGGCGATGAAACCGCGCTTGGTGCCCAGCCGCTTTCTCTGCTCGGCAATGATAGCGATATGGGAATCGTTGATTTCCGGAATCACCATGGGAACATCGGGCGTCCAGCGGTTAGCGCTGTTGTTCGAGACGACCGGAACCTCCGCCTTGGCATAGGTCTCCTCAAGCGCCTTGATTTCCTCTTTTTTCATATCTACGGCGCAGAAGACGAAGTCCACAAGGGCGGCGACCTCTTCCACATGGGCTGCGTCGAGAACGATCATATCTTTATATTTTTCCGGCATGGGAGAAGAGAGCTTCCAACGGTCTCCTACCGCCTCACGATAGCTCTTTCCGGCTGAACGGGCACTGGCCACCAGCGCCGTTACCTCGAACCAGGGATGATTTTCAAGAAGAGTCAGAAACCGCTGACCCACCATTCCGGTGGCGCCTACTACGCCCACCCGATAATGCTTTGTTTCGGACATTGTCTTACCTCCACACAGATATAAATCAGCTTATTATACGGCCATTTGACCGCTTTGTCAAGTAAAATTTATCAAATAAAAGGAGAAAATACTTGACAATACACGCCCTATAAATTATAATATCTTTATAATTGGGTTATTTTGTACCCATTCTGCCAGATCAGCCTGAACGGGAGGGATTACTATCGCAAAAAGCATGACAGCCTACGGCCGGAGTACCGGTACCGTAGACGGAAAGAATATTGTTGTTGAGATCAAAAGCGTCAACAGCCGCTTTTTTGATCCTTCGGTGAAAGTTACCCGGAATTATTCCTTTTTGGAGGAAAAGATTAAATCCTATCTTCAGACGAAGATCAGCCGCGGCAAGGTGGATTTCTGGCTGGGTGTGGAGGTGGTCGAAAATGTCGGCTGCGATATCGCCCTTGACGCCGCCTATGCCGAAAGCTATATCCGTGCCCTCCGCAGCCTGCGGGACACCTTTGATCTGCCGGATGATATATCGGTCATGCGTGTGGCTGCCAATCGCGATCTTTTTGTCATCACGAAACCTGAAGAGGATGTCGAAACCCTGTGGAATAAGCTTCTTCCCCTGATCGATGAGGCTTTAGACGCGTTTACGAATATGCGTCTTTCGGAAGGCGCTGCCCTCTGTCGGGATCTCTCTGAAAAGAAGGAAAACATCAAGCGGCTTTCGGAGATGGTTCGTGTGAAAAGTGCTGTTTGCGTCACAGGCTACCGCGAAAAGCTGGAAGCGCGGATCAAACAGCTTTTGGAGGGATATCCGGTTACGGTTGACGAAGGACGAATTCTCACCGAAACAGCTATATTTGCAGACAAGGTAGCTATTGACGAAGAGCTTGTCCGTCTATCCTCTCATTTTGCTGCTTTTGATGAAATTCTGAAATCGGACGAACCGATCGGCCGGAAGCTTGACTTTCTTGTGCAGGAAATGAATCGTGAGACCAATACCATCGGTTCCAAATGCAACGATGCGGAGATTGCACATTTAGTCGTCGATATTAAGTGTGAGATCGAAAAGATCCGTGAGCAGGTTCAAAATCTGGAGTGACGGAGGATGTACGCTTGAAATTTCTTGATGTCGGTTACAAAAACCTGATCAATGCCGCAAGAATTGTGTCGATCGCTTCTTTTGATTCCGCACCGATCAAGCGGCTTTCCCAGGATGCCAAGGAGGCCGGCATGGCCATCGATGTGACCTGCGGACATAAATGCCGCTCGGTAATCGTTACCGACAGCCGTCATGTGATTCTGTCTGCACTGGAGCCGGAATTCCTTATGCGGAACCGAAATATTTTGTCGGAGCCCGAGCAGTCCGAACGATCGGATACGGAAGCGGAATAAAAGTGGAGCATGAAATACTATGGAACTGAATAAAAAAGGAATTCTTCTGGTGGTTTCCGGGCCGTCCGGCTGCGGAAAAGGCACGGTGCTCTCTCACCTGTTCGAAAAAGATAAGAGCTTTTCCCTCTCGGTCTCCCTGACCACCCGTTCTCCCCGTCCCGGCGAGATTGACGGCGTACATTACGGCTTTGTGAGCCGGGAGGAGTTTCAAAAAAACATCGATGCCGGCAATATGCTGGAATATACCGAGTATTGCGGCAACTATTACGGAACTCCCGAAAGCCGGGTAAACGAACTTCTTGATCGTGGGATCCATGTGGTACTGGAAATCGAGACCGAGGGAGCTATGAACATCAAACGCGCCCGTCCCGATGCGGTGCTTGTTATGATCCTTCCCCCATCCTATACGATTCTGGAAAAGCGGCTGCGCGCCCGGGGCACCAACAGCGAGGAGGACATCGGAAAAAGGCTGGCCCGGGCCCGGGAGGAGCTTGAAAATCTGCCGGAGTACCACTACTGCCTTTTGAATGAGGAGGGGCGAAGCGAGGCGACTGCCGAGGCGCTGCGTGCCATTGTCGAGGCCGAGCGACACCGTATTGCCCGCAATCCTCAGATTTTGAATTGTTTTTATCGATAATTCACTCAATATACACCCAATATACAATAAAACTGCGAAAGGCAAGGATAAAATTATGATTACACCTTCGATTGACGAACTGACTAAGGGAAAATACAACCGTTATACCCTCGTTGTGGCTACCGCGAAAGGCGCGCGTATCGTTACCGACGAATATGTGGAGCAGCGCGAAAAGGCTGAGGAAATGATCGCCCGCAAGGAGACCGACAAAACGCTGATCTCCCTCATTGAACCGGAATACCGCAATGAGAAGGCGGTCAAGATTGCCATTCGCCGGCTCAACGATGGTTATTATAAGATTACCAATGCTCCCGATGTGGACGGAACCATTCGTGAAGATGCTGCGAGCGAAGACACAGTTCCCGAAAAGGCCGAGAAAGAATAAGGAGAGTCGGAAGCGTCTGGGCACCGGATTTTTGGCGGTGGACGGCGCTTCTTCTTACATGAAAGAAAGGGGGTGACGGGGATCTATCCTGTTGTATCGGTTCATATTCTGAATATGCCTTCCCATCTCGACCGGGTTTTTGATTACTATCTTCCCCACGGTCTTAGCGAAACGCCGCCGGTTCGCGGAAGCCTTGTCACAGTTCCCTTTGGCGGCGGAAACCGGCATATGCCGGCCCTGGTGGCAGCGCTGTCGGAGAAAGAGGAGATTGAACGGCTGAAGCCGGTGGTCTCGGTTTCCGAGATTCGGTTGAGCGAGGAGGAATTGGGTCTCATCTTTTTTCTGAAGGAACAGACCTTCTGCTCGGTGGGCGATGCTTATCGCACGGTTTTTCCGCAATCTTCCCTTTCCAAGATGAGCGAGATCTACCAAATTACCGAAAAGATTCCCGCTGTCACGGAGATAAACCAAAAGGCTTATATTGTATACGCCTATATCCGCGATACCAAAGAGCCTACACTGGCTATGCTGAAGCACGAATATGGCCCGGAAGTAGCCGAGATGCTGCAAAGTCTTCTTGAACTCGGGTATATCCGTGTCTATTCCGAGATCAAGCATTCCTCCAATCAGAAGAGCAGCCGTCTCTTTTCGCTGACCTTTCCGCCTGACGAGCTTGCCGCAAAGCTGGAAATGACCAAGCTCCGTTCGCTGCATCATAAGAAAATCCTTGACTATATTGCTAAGCATGGAACTTCATCTCTTGAGGTTTTGCGCGGTGAACTGGCGGTTTCGGTCAAACAGTTGACTGCCCTTGTCGAACGGGGGCTCTTGTGCGAACAGAAGGAGGAGCTCTACCGCGATCCCTATCGGCAGACCGATGGCATATCGCAGGAGGGGGCTTCTCTTCCTCCGCTGACCGACGGTCAGAAAAAAGCCTTTTCGGAGATTGTGTCCTGTATGGATTCCGGAAAAGCGGAGGCCGTGCTGCTTCACGGTGTGACAGGAAGCGGCAAGACCCGTGTGATCAAGGAGGCCATCGATAAAGTGCTGGAAAAGGGGCAGCAGGTGATCCTGCTGGTTCCCGAAATCGCTCTCACCCCGCAGACGGTATCGGTTTTCTGCGGCTATTACGGTGACCGCGTGGCGGTGCTGCACTCTGCCCTCTCTGCCGGAGAGCGCTACGATGCCTGGCGGCGGATTCGGAACGGGGCTGTGGATATCTGCATCGGTACCCGTTCGGCGATTTTTGCCCCCTTCCCTCGCCTAGGCATGATCGTAGTGGACGAGGAGCACGAGCATACCTATAAATCCGAACAGAATCCCCGCTACCATGCCGTTGATGTCGCTCGCTTCCGGGTAGCCTATCACAAGGCACTTCTTCTGCTTGCTTCCGCAACACCCTCTCTGGAGAGCTATTATAAGGCTGAAAAAGGCCTTTATCGCCTGGTGGAAATGGAAGAGCGAGCCTCCGGTGCCCCGCTGCCCGAGACCATCATCACCGATCTGAGAGCCGACGCAGCCGCCGGCAATACCTCGCCGGTGGGGCTGCTTCTCCGGGACGCTCTGGCTAAAAACCTTGCCAATCGGGAGCAGAGCATTTTTTTCATCAACCGGCGTGGATACAATAACTTTCTCAACTGTCCTATGTGCGGTTATGTGGTTACCTGCCCCCATTGCAGCGTTTCGCTGACCCACCATATTCACGGCAGAAAGAGCGAACTGGTCTGTCATTACTGCGGCTACCGGCAGGATATCCCGGAGAAATGTCCCGAATGCGGATCTCAGGCCTTTGCTTTTATCGGGTTCGGAACGCAGTTTGCCGAGGATGCCATCAAGAAGGAATTTCCCGAGGCCCGCGTCATGCGGATGGATGCCGATACTACGACACAGAAATTTTCCTATGACCGGATGCTGGCGGATTTTCGTGGGAATGGGGCGGATGTTTTGCTGGGTACCCAGATGGTCACCAAGGGACACGATTTTCCCAATGTCACTTTGGTGGGCATTCTGTTGGCGGATACGACTCTTTATCTGGACGATTACCGGGCCAACGAGCGAACCTTTCAGCTGGTGACGCAGGTGATCGGCCGGGCGGGCCGTTTCCACAAGGCCGGCCGGGCGGTGATCCAGACCTACAATCCCGATCACCCGTTCCTGCTTTTGGCTGCCTCGCAGGATTATAAGACCTTTTACCGCGAGGAGATCGCCATGCGGCGGGCACTGGTCTTCCCTCCCTTTTGCGATATGGCGCTGATCTCGGTTGCCTCGCGGGACGAGACCTATCTTTCCAAGACAGTGACTGCGATCGACCGCAGCCTGAAGGAACTTTTATCCAAAGAATATGCGGATGTAAAGCTCATCCTCTTCGGACCCTTTGAAGCGCCGATCTACAAGGTAAAAGAAACCTACCGCATGCGCTTTGTCATTAAATGCAAAAACAATAAGCGAACCCGTGCACTCTTTCATCGTCTTCTGGACGATACGCTTCTCACATTCGGGCGGCGCGCGGCCATCGGTATCGATATCAACCCCTGCAATCTTTGATGAAGCTGCTTCTCGAAATAAACAATTTGAAAAGGATAGATTATGGCACGTTTAAAAATTCTTACTGAAAAAGATCCCACTTTGCGCAAGATCAGCCGCCCAGTAGAGGAGATTACGCCCCGCATTCTTACCCTGCTTGATGATATGGCGGAGACCATGCGCCACGCCGAGGGCGTGGGTCTTGCTGCCGTGCAGGTGGGCGTTCTGCGTCGGGTAGTGGTGATCGAAACCGAGCCCGGACAGCTGATCGAACTGATTAACCCCGAAATTGTGGAGAGCTCCGGCCGGCAGCGCACCCGGGAGGGCTGTCTCTCGCTGCCGGGAAAATGCGGTATTACCGAGCGTCCCATGCAGGTGACGGTGGAGGCTACCGGCCGGGACGGCAAGCGCTACCGAATCAGCGGAACCGGCCTTCTCGCCAAGGCATTTTGTCACGAAATCGACCATTTGGACGGGATCCTCTATTCCGATGTGGCGAAAAGAATGCTTACCCCGGAGGAAATCCGGCGCGGGGAGGAGGATTGACCCTCTCCCAAAAATTTGTCTTAAGAAGGAGATGATACTTTGAAAATTCTGTTTATGGGAACTCCTGACTTTGCTGTTCCGCCTTTTGAGGCACTATGCGGCCGGTTTGATGTAATAGGCGTGGTAACACAGCCGGATAAACCCAAGGGACGGCATATGACTCTGACGCCTCCTGCCGTCAAGGTTGCGGCGCTCGAGAGAGGAGTTCCGGTCTATCAGCCGGCCACGCTGAAGGATGAGGCGCTTCTTCCGCTCTTACAGGAGCTTGCCCCGGATTTGATAGTCGTGGTGGCCTACGGAAAGATTCTTCCGAAGTATCTCTTGGATTTTCCGCCCCTCGGCTGCATCAATCTGCACGGCTCGCTGCTGCCGAAGTACCGTGGCGCCGCACCGATGCAGCGCGCGATCATGGAGGGCGAGGCGGTGACCGGCGTGACTACCATGTATATGGCGGAGGGCCTTGATACCGGGGATATGCTGGAAAAGGCCGAGGTTGCCATCACCGAAGAAGACAATTTTGAAACGATCCACGACAAGCTTTCCGCGATCGGCGCTTCCCTTCTTCTGTCAACGGTGGAAAAGCTGGCCGGTGGTTCGATTCAACCGGAAAAGCAGGAGGATTCTCTTGCCACCTACGCCAAAAAAATCGAAAATGAGGATTGTTTCATCGATTTCCAAAAAAGCGCTCATACTATCTTCAATCAGGTACGGGGACTTTCCCCTTTTCCGCTGGCTTTTTGTCGCTTTCAGGAAAAGCTTTTGAAAATTATTGATTGCCGTGTTCTTTCGGACGGGGATTATGCGGTTCTTTTCCCCGACGGGATTTCTCGGGAATATGCCGAAAATGCCCGTCCCGGGCAGGTTATTTCACTTGCCCGTGGGGCGGTTCATGTCCGCTGTGGCGAAGGGATTCTGTCGATCCGCGCTCTTCTGCCGGAGGGAAAAGCCCGTATGAAGGCATCTGATTTTATCAACGGACGAAGGATTGCTCTCGGTGACTTTCTTCAGTAAGTTTATTTCTGCAACACAACCATGGAGATTATCTCCGGAAAGGAACGGTTATGTTTTTTTATTTCTATTACGGCGGCTTCGGTCTTGTCTTGGTCTGCATGCTGATCTCGCTTTTTGCTGAGTTCAAGGTGCATTCCACCTTTAAGCGCTATAATGCAGTCCTCTCGCAAAAAGGTTATACCGGTTTTACAGCGGCCCGGGCGATTCTCGATTCTCACGGGCTTTCTCATGTGGCCATCGAGATGATCGGCGGCAAGCTCAGCGACCACTACGATCCCCGCGCCAATGTGATCCGTCTCTCGGCGGATGTATATAACGGTACTTCGGTGGCGGCCATCGGCGTCGCTGCCCATGAATGCGGGCATGCGGTGCAGTATGCGGAGGAATACAAGCCGATTGTCTTCCGCAATGCTATCGTGAAGTCGACCAATTTCTGTTCCCGTATTTCTTTTGTCCTGATTCTCCTCGGCGTTTTGATTTCGGGAATCAGCGCAGCGGCCGGCGATGTGGGTCAGGGCATTATTTATCTCGGTATTCTCGCCTTCAGTGCTACTGCATTCTTTCAGTTGGTAACTTTGCCGGTGGAATTCAACGCTAGCCGGAGAGCCCTTGCCACATTGAGCGATCAGAACATGCTGACAAAGGAGGAGCTGGAGGGCTCCCGCAAAGTGCTGAGCGCGGCGGCCATGACCTATGTGGCGGCGCTGCTTGTCTCGCTTCTGCAGATTGTCCGTCTGATTATGATTTTCGGACGGCGGAATAACCGATGACCTCCCGTGCTGCCGCTTACGAAACGCTGCTGCGCTGGGAGAGGGAACGCCAATTTTCCAACATTGCCATTAACAGCGGAATCGTCCGATATGATCTTTCCGGTAAAGAGCGGGATTTTTACACCCGTTTGGTCTATGGGGTCATTGAAAGAAAGCTCACATTAGACTACCTGATCGAACAATATACCGAAAGATCGGTGGGCCGTCTCGACCGGCCGGTGGCCATGATCCTGCGCCTCTCCCTCTATCAGATCTTTTACTGCGACAGTGTGCCGGATAGTGCCGCCGTTTCGGAAGGGGTTAAGCTGGCCACACGCTATGCTTCCCGCGCTAAGGGCTACACCAATGCTATTTTGCGCAAGGCCTGTCGGATG
>CAZGQH010000007.1:0-12974 GCA_964527575.1 uncultured Lachnospiraceae bacterium | reverse complement strand
ATGGTTCCTACATCCTTCCAATACCCCGCAAAGGGATAGGCGTACATCTTCTCGCCGGCTGCCAGCATATTGGGGATGATATTCTTTCCGAAGTCGTTGGCCGAGCCCTCGGTCGCCTCGTCGGCAATGAGGTACTGCTTCAGCTTGGCGTAATTGAAGATATAGATGCCCATGGAGGCCTTGGTGCTCTTCGGCACCTTGGGCTTTTCCTCAAACTCGTATACCCGACCGTCCTCGTTCGTGTTCATGATGCCGAAGCGGGAAGCTTCCTCCAGGGAGACATTCAGCACCGCGATGGTGCAGTCGGCTGCGACTTTTTTGTGAAAGTCAAGCATGGCGGAATAATCCATCTTATAGATATGGTCTCCCGAAAGAATGAGAACATACTCGGGATCGTAGCGGTCAAGAAAGGCTAAGTTCTGATAAATCGCATTGGCCGTGCCCTTGTACCAATCGGCGGATTTGTTGCCCTGATAGGGAGGCAGTGTTATCACGCCGCCGAAGGTGCGGTCGAGATCCCAGGGCTGGCCGTTGCCGATGTATTCGTTCAGCTCCAGCGGCTGATACTGGGTAAGAACGCCCACGGTATCGATGCCGGAATTGACGCAGTTGGAGAGCGGAAAATCGATGATCCGGTACTTGCCGCCGAAGGGAACGGCGGGTTTTGCTGTCTTTTGTGTCAGCGTATAAAGCCGGCTGCCCTGTCCTCCGGCGAGCAGCATGGCGACACATTCTTTCTTGTGATACATAATTACCCCCGATTTATATTTTTTTGCCTGCTTTTATTTTTTGCCTGCTAGTTTATTGCCCGGTCTCTCGGATGTCCCCTTTTTCCCCGGCCTTTTGACCGGCGATGCTTTTTTCGTGGACTTTTCCTCCTCCGAATAGGGCTGTAAAATCACCGCGGTAAGCGGCGCCAGGTTCAGTTTGATCTTGCCCTTTTTGACCCTTCGCAGGGTCTTGTTCAGCCGGCCTTCGCCGCCGAACGCCTCTTTGTCGGAATTGAAAACCTCCTTATAGGCACTCCCCGGCAGCTCCACCTCATAGGCGGGGTAGGGGCAGGCGGCAAAATTGAGTACGGCCACAAGCTCCTCGCCCTTTTTGTTGCGGCGGATGAAAGCGATCACATTGTCCTCTCTGCGGTCGGGATAGATCCAGGTGAAGCCCTCCCAGGAGGTGTCGATCTCCCAGAGCTCGGAGTGGGCAAGGTAGAAATTGTTAAGCTTTTCCACATAGTGCCGGAGCTTTCCGTGCATCTCGTAATCGGTCATGAACCATTCGAGCGAGTTCTGATAGTCCCATTCCCGGAACTGCCCGAATTCGCAGCCCATGAAGGTCATTTTCTTGCCGGGATGCAGGATCTGCCAGGCTAGGAAGAGCCGGTCACCGGCAAATTTCTGCTCGTAGCTTCCGAACATCTTGTCGAGGAGCGATTTTTTGCCGTGCACCACCTCGTCGTGGGAGACCGGCAGGATATAGTTCTCCGAAAAGGCGTAGCACATGGAGAAGGTGAGCTTCTCGTGGCAGGAATGCCGGAAAAAGGGATCGCAGGCCACATAGTCAAACATGTCGTTGGCCCAGCCCATATTCCACTTGAAATTGAAGCCCAGCCCCCCCTCGGAGACCGGCGCCGTTACCTTCGGCCAGGCAGTGGACTCCTCGGCGATCATCAGGACATCGGGATAGGCGCCGAAGACCGCACTGTTGAGCTTCTGGAAGAAAGCGATCGATTCCAGCGACTCGTTGCCGCCGTATTTGTTGGGGTTCCACTCCCCGGGCTTCCGGTTGTAGTCGAGATAGAGCATGGAAGCCACCGCATCCACCCGCAGACCGTCGATATGGTACTCCCCGAACCAGTAAAGGGCGCTGGAGACGAGGAAGCACTGCACCTCGTTGCGGGCCACATCAAAGCACATGGTTCCCCATTCCTTGTGCTCCCGTCGATCCTCCCCGGAATACTCATAGAGAGAGGAGCCGTCAAATTCAAACAAGCCGTGCTCGTCCTTGGGGAAATGGGCGGGCACCCAGTCGATAATCACGCCCAGTCCGTTGGCGTGGAGCTTGTTGACAAAATATTTGAAATCCTCCGGGCTGCCGTAGCGGGAGGTGGGAGCGAAGTAGCCGCAGCACTGATAGCCCCAGGAGCCGTCAAAGGGGTGCTCGGTGATCGGCATCAGCTCCACATGGGTATAACCCAGCTTCTTCACATAGGGTACCAGCAGGTCGGCGATCTCCCGGTAATTCAGATAGGCGTCCCCGCCCGTGTTGGTCCTACTGTCCCGGGTGTGCCAGGAGCCGAGATGCATCTCGTAGATATTGAGGGGAGCGGGATAAAAGCTCTCCCCGGCGGCCAGAGCCGCCCGCTTTTTCATCCAAGAGTCATCTTTCCAGACAAAATCGCTCTCGGTATGAACGATGGAAGCGGTGTGAGAAAGCGTCTCTCCATAGGTCGCGTAGGGATCGGCCTTATAGACGGCGCCTTTCTGCGAAAAGACCTTGAACTTGTACTTCTGTCCCTCCAGCTTGTCCTTGGTGGGATAAACTACCTCCCAAACACCGCCTTCGGTAATCCGCTTCATGGGAAGCCCCTCTTCCCAGCCGGTAAAATCGCTCACCAGAGAGAGGGCCGAGGCATTGGGCGCAAAGGTGCGGAAGGTATAGCGCCAGCCCTCTTTTCCCTCGGTTCGGTGAACCCCCAGATAATCATAGGCGCGGTAATTGGTTCCCTCATGGAAATAATAGGAAGCCAGATCCCCGGCGGGGTATTTGGACTTCTTTGCTTTCACATCTGCCATAACAGAAACTCCGTTTTGTTTATTTTTTTACCGATCGGAAGAAACCCTGCTGTAGGCTCGACCATTTACCGAAAAAGACCGCTTTCCGAACAGGCCGCCCGCACGGCAGGATCCCCGACCGGCACCCCTTTTTCTTCTCTGCCTTTACAGGAAAGAAAAGGGGAACTTTTCGCCTTACCATTATTTAGATTATAACATGATTTTTTTCCTTTTTCAAGAGTCCGTCTAAAAAAGAAGGGAAAAAAAGCGCTCCCCATCGCTCGCGATTTTATGACAACTAAATAAAATCTCGCGTCGGTTTTTGTAGCAAATGCCCTGATTTTCGCCAATTTTACTAAAAAATTTCCGATTCCTTCCGGGATTTGCTCATGAATTTTTACATCTGCACTTTTGACGCTATCGGTATTATCTTGACAAAGGAAAGAAACTATGCTATTCTATTGGTAATGGCGTGTTTTTCGTTTTCCTTTTCATCGGCTGCATCCTTTCATCCAGAATATCCGGGCAATCCCGCTTACCGTTTTGTTCCGGCAGAGAGAGAAATCTCCCTTCTGCTGCCGCGATAAAATTTTCAAACATCTTCCACTGTCTGTTTTTCTGTTATGAGAAAGAGAGGTTGATCTTATGAAAATGAAAAATAGATGGACCCGAAAGCTTTTCGCCCTTGTCTTTGCGATTCTTCTCCTCCTGCCGCTTCTCCTTCTTCTGGCAGGCTGCGGGGCGGATTCCCCCGGCGGCGCAAACAATGACTTTTCCCCCGCTCCTTCCGACTCGGACAACAGCCTTGCCGCCAACCGGCAGGGAAAGGTTATTCTGACCTATTGGGTAAATGCCGATACCGAAAATTATGAGGAAACCTTTGAAAAGCTGAACCGGGCGGTCGAAGAGGCCGGCGGTTATTTTGACAGCTCATCGGTTGAAAAGCAGGGGGATTTCCGGCAGGCGAGCTATTCGATCCGAATTCCCGCCGAGGCAAGCGGCAGCTTTGTGGAGAATCTTTCCTCCTATATGGTCATAACCTCCTCCCGCTCTGCCAGCGAGGATGTAACCACTGCCTATGTGGATCTCGAAAGCCGCATTGCGGCGCTGGAGGCCGAGCAGACCGCCCTGAAGGCGCTCTATGACTCCGCCGAGAACTATAGCGACCTGATCGTCATTTCCGAACGGCTGTATCAGGTGATCGCCGAGCTGGAAGGGAAGAAATCGCAGCTTCTCTCCTACAGCAACAAAATCGCCTACAGTACAGTCACCCTCTCCCTACGGGAAACCGACACCCCGGAGGAGGCGGGCGTCTTCTCCCGCATCGGCAGACAGTTCACCGACAATCTCCGGGGAATCGGCAACTTCTTTGTCTCGCTCTTTATCTTCTTCCTGGGTAATCTGCCGATTCTTCTGCTCCTTGCGGCAATTATTCTCTTGATCGTCCTTCTGATCCGGCGGAGCATGAAAAAATCCGCCCAGAAGAGAGAACGTCTTCGGGCCATGCGTCCCTATGCCGGACCGGTTCCGCCCCAGTCAATGCCGCAGAACCCTCCCATGAACTATCCGCCCTATCAAAACGGGCCGCCCGTGCCGCCCGACCGGCCGCCAACCGGTCCCGACCATAAGGAATAAAAGGTTTCCCCCAACCCCGCGGGGCTGCTGTAAGTTCGCCTGAACTTACAGCAGCCCCGTTTTTCTGTTGTTTTCGGGGCAACGGCCTGTGAAAGACCCGGCATAACGGTCTCTCCCTCTCTCTGCTTATTTACTGTCCAAATTATCGTTTCAGAGCGACGGGTCGGGCAGATGCCGTCCGGCCGTCAGCCCGATAAAACAGAAAACATCTCCGTGTCAAAAGTCTCTCATAAGGGTGGCTGTCCCCGTATGAAAAACAAGAGAGCGTTTTGCCTCTATGAAACGAGGGGGTTGAACAGAAAATCCGAAATCGAGAAGAAACAATCGAAAATCCCATCGGAAAAGGGCGAAAAAATCTTCCGGCCCAAAGCGGATTTCGGCATATTTCACGCATCCTTGTCCATATAATGGCAGGTGAAACCGGAAGACGGGAGGAAGGCGGCATGAAGCAGGTCATTTACGGGGATGTCTATTTTCTCATCAACTTCAGCATGGATTTTCTGGCCCTCTATCTCACCGCCGCTCTCCGACACCGGCCGGCCAAGACCTGGCGGCTGGCTGCGGGCGGGGCGCTGGGCGGTCTCTACGCCACCCTGGCGCTGGTCGTGATTCCTCCCGTGCTGGAGCCGTTTCTGACCTTCACGCTCCCCCTTCTTCTGGTACTTGTATCCTACGGCTATTCGGGCTTTTTTTCCCTAATCAAGGACGCCGCCGCCTTTTTTGCCCTCTCCTTTGCCATGGGCGGTGTCATGACGGCAGTCTACTATCTGGTGGGGCGGCTCCTCGCCTCCCGGGAAATCTATATCAACGGCAGTGTAGAGACCCTATACAGCGATCTGCCCCTCTGGGTGCTGGCGCTCACCGCTGCCCTTGCCGCCCTGATCTCCTATCTCTGGGGACGATACTGTAAAAAGGCGGCGGCCAAAAAGACGGTAAACCTGATTATCGGCGAAGGCGGACGGGAGCTTTCGCTCACCGCTTTCTGCGACAGCGGCAATCTCCTGGAAGAACCCATCGGCCGCCTGCCGGTCATCCTGATCGGAAAGGAAGCCATGCTGTCTCTCCTGCCGCCCTCCCTCTCCCCCCTCTTCTTCAGCAAGGATCTGCCGCTTGAAAAGGTCGAACCCCGCTATCTCGCCCGGCTGCGCTTCATTCCTCTTACCACCGTGGATCACGAAGGACTGGTGCGGGGTTATATTCCCGACTACATATCGGTCAACGGCGAGAAAAAACGCGCCTGCGTTGCCTTGGACGAGGCAGGCGGCGACTTTGACGGCTGTGAAGCCCTGATCCCCACCGCCCTTTTATAATCTGACTATTTTTTTCGGACAACCGATGAAAGGAAGCTGCCTTTATGAAACTTTTCGCCCTTCTCGCACGGCTGCGGAACCGGCTCTTCCGCACCAACAAGCGGCTCTACTACATCAACGGCGCGGACACGCTGCCCCGTCCGCTGTCGGCAGAGGAGGAAGCCGCCCTCCTCGCCCGGATCGAAACCGAGGAGGCGGTGCGCCCCCGGCTGGTGGAACACAACCTGCGTCTGGTGGTCTACATCGCCAAAAAATTCGAAAATACCGGTGTGGGGATTGAGGATCTGATCTCCATCGGCACCATCGGCCTTGTGAAAGCCATCAATACCTTCAAGCCCGACAAAAATATCAAGCTGGCCACCTACGCCTCCCGCTGCATCGAAAATGAAATCCTGATGTTTCTCCGCAAAACCTCCGGTCAGCACGAGCTGTCGATCGAGGAGCCTCTGAACACCGACTGGGACGGCAACGAGCTTCTGCTCTCGGATGTGCTGGCCAGCGACGACGAGGGGGTCTACAAGCATCTCGAGTGCGAGGAGGACCGAAAAATCATCCACGAGGCACTTGCCAAGCTGGACGAGCGGGAAAAGGTCATCATTGAGCTGCGCTTCGGCCTTCTGGACGGCAAGGAAAAGACCCAGAAGGAGGTGGCGGAAATCCTCGGCATCTCCCAGTCCTACATATCCCGCTTGGAAAAAAAGATCATTGCCCGCCTGCGGGAGGACATCGCCGCCAAGATCTGACGCTCTGTGCCGGCACATACCATAACCCAAAGAACCCGCGCGCGGTCAAAGCCGGCTTTCCCCTCCGCTTTTTTCTGCAGAGAGAGAATGAGAGAGAAAAAAGTTTTTTCCCAAAGTAAAGCCCCCTTTGGGGAAATCTTCTATTCCCAAAGGAAAGCCTTCTTTGGAGAAAACCTTCCTTTCCCAAAGGAACACCTCCTTTGGGAAAGGAAGAACAAATGTTCACAAAATATTTACAGAATCCCTCCCCCTGCAGGCGCAAAATCGCGCTGCAGGGGTTTGCATTTCGCCGCAAAATGTGATACAATGGAGAAAAGACCGAAAAGAGGGGAGAAAAATCCCCCTTTTCCCGGGAAAATCGTGGAAAGAGACGGATCGGGCGAGATGGAAAAGCTGACGCTGAAGGAAAAAGAAGTGTATGATTTTATCTGTAATACCCTGCATCGCGCGGGGTATTCCCCCACGGTTCGGGATATTCAGAACGCGCTGGGGATCAAATCCACCTCCACGGTACATGCCTACCTTGACCGGCTGGAGAACAAGGGCTACATCAGCAAGACCGCGGGCAAAAGCCGCACCATCCGCGCCAGTGAGACCGACTCCCGTTCTCCGGGAGAAAGCGTCCGCATCCCGCTGGTGGGGCAGGTGGCTGCGGGCACACCGATTCTGGCAGTGGAGAATATCGAGCGCCATATCGATTTCCCCCTGAACGGCCGCAGCTATTCGGCCAACGATCTCTATGCCCTTCGGGTCAAGGGCGAGAGCATGATCGAGGCCGGCATCGCAAACGGCGATATCATTATCGTAAAAAAGCAGGCCTCTGCCGAAAACGGGGATATTGTAGTGGCGCTTATTGAAGATGAAGCCACGGTCAAGACCTTCTACCGGGAGGCCGACGGCTTCCGTCTCCAGCCCGAAAACAGCACCATGCAGCCGATCTATGTCCGCAGCCTCTTAATTCTCGGCAAGGTCATTGCCGCCGTCAAATATTTCTGACCCTGACTTTTCGCCCCCCTCGCGGGGGCTTGTCATTTTCTCCTCCCGGCAGCCACCCGCCATCCTCCCACGGCGGGACAGGCCCCTCAGAAATCCGCAAAGAAATGGACTCTGCTATGAAAAAAAACGAAACCTATAATCCCTACGGACTGGGCGATAAGACGCCTGTTTTCCGAAGATATGCCTTTTTTTCCACCTTCGGCGCCGCCCTTTTGGGGCTTTTCTTCTTTCTGATCCTGCAGCTTTTACAGGCCAACAGCGCCCCCGTTTTTCTCTATTACCTCGTTTACTACCTCTCGGAGGTGGTGTCGGCCGGGTCTCTCTTCGCCCTGATGGCGCTGGGAGTCGTGGCGATTGCCCGGGAGGAACCGGCTCTTCGCAAAGGACTTCTCAAGCGGGAAACGATTGCCCTCTTCAGCCTCTCCTTCGCCGCCAAGCTCTTTCTCTACTGGCTGACCGCCCTGATCGACGCGAAAACCTCTCTCCCGTTTTCCTTCAATAACGAGACGCTCTCGCTTTTGATGGCGGCCGGCGGATTTCGCTTTTTTATGAGCGCACTCTCCGCCCTTCTCAACCTCGGTCTGACCCTTCTCACACTTTTTGTCGCCTTCGCCCTCGTCCGGAAGATCTATAAACGGGCCGGACCGCGGGGAAAGATTCATCCGTTGATGAAAAAGCTGCCGGTCTTTGTTTATCTGGCTATGGCGCTTCTCTCGGCAATTGTCAACACGATTCTCACAATCCTGGACTACGGCATTTCCTCCAGCCTCAATGTGCTCATCACGCTCTTCATGCCCTACCTCGCCATTGCTGCCTACGCGCTGCTCGGCTATTTCTTCCTCTGCCGCCTGACCGATTTTTTTGAAGCGGAATAAAAGCCACAACCAATACCGCAACGCCGGATTATAAAGAAAAACGCCGGAGAACGGTCTGAATCTCCGGCGTTTTGGCGTTTTATTAAAAAAACGATTCACCGCCTGCTTTTGGTGGGCGTTCGGCCGCACCTCCCTATCACCCTCCCGCATCGCGGCCGGACGGGACGGTATCAAAAATCCGCATCACAAAAAGACCGTTTATGTCCTGACATAGCATTTCCGCATTCCATGCCAAAAGCGAACAACAACACAAAGCCTGCCGCAGATACGGAAAACGAATCTGCGGCAGGCTTTTGTTTTTGAAATCGGTAATATTCCTTCGATGGAAAAACGCGAGCTGCTACCCAATCAGAAAGGAACAGACAAAACCGGCCGCCATAAGACCGGCCAGCACCACGAAGAAGAGCCAGAGAAGGCCGCCCTCCCGAAAGCTCTGCTGCGGATTTTTCGCCCCCCGGAACGAACGCTTCCGGGAAAGCTTTTTCTCCAAATACCTCAGCGCCTTTTTCTGGGAAGGCCGGAGCTCCTCTCTGTGAGAGGCGAGATAGGTGTCAAAATTTTTCTCCATGGCCAAAAAACGCTCCTTTTTGAAAAAACGCCGTCACAGGACTAAACGCAGCACTGAGACAAGGACGTATGTAAAAAAGCAGATGAAAAAGGAGGGGGCGGTCACTGCCTTCATAAGATAAAAGCGAACCGTCCGGCCGCCCGGCGGCTCGTCCGCCGCATAGGAGACATCCTTTGCCATACGAAGATAGGCTTTTTCGGTGGAGCGGAGCGCAAAAATAAGAAAGATAAGAAAGAGCGCCACCGCGGAAAAGGCAGCGAAGAGCAGACCCAGCGGCTGAATCAGAAGACGCCAGAGGGAGGGCATGAGATAGACCGAGGCCACATTGCAGACAAAGCGCACCAAAATCGCCGCGAAGAGGCTTCCGGTCATCTGCACCACAAAGGCCAGGATCAGACCGCTTAAAAAGTAAGAGAAAAAGCCCGACAGATCAAAATAGGAAAAGGCGTAGAGCGCCGACGAGAGAATCGCCGCCACCGGGAAGGAATAGCGCTTGTACTCCGAAAAAAGGATTCCCCGGAAGAGAAATTCCTCGGCGATGGCCGGTACCGCACCATAAGCGAAAAACACATAGAGGGGATTCGATTCCAGCGAGATCTCCGACAGAATAAAGCTGCCGAGCGAGGTATAGGAAACGCTTCCCAAACCGATATAATAGAGCAGGGCGTTGATTAAAAGCCCGGCGGACAAAAGAAGTGCCGTCATCGCGGCGAGAAAGCCCAGCCGGCGAAGGGGAAAAGGATTCAGCGAAAGCCCGCGGACATAGTCCTCGCCCTTCAGCTTGCAGAAGAGGAAGGAGGGCAGGGCAAACACCAGAAGCTCCAGCACGATCAGGGTAAAAAAGAGCTTGGCCACACTGTCGATGCCCTCGGTCGGGATTAGTTTGGTCAGAAGAAGTAAGAGATATACGAAAAGAAGGAAGAGGGGCATCACGGTGCGGGCTGAGGGTCGGGCAGCCCCCCGCACCGAAGAGCGGGACGAACCCGACGTTTTCATGCCTTTCCCGTCCCGAACAGGCGCTGAGCCGTCCTCTCGTCGATCAACGCGCGTGCCGTCCTGCCCGCCGGCCGTTTTCCGGTTCCCGGCCTCCTCCCCGTTCTCCCACTCCTCTTCGGGGAAATCAGGCTTTTTCAATCAGTCTCACCCCTTTTTCGGTGACGATATAATCCACGGCAATATCAAAGCGTCCCCGGGGCAGGGGAACAGGGCGTACAAAGGAATGATAGCAGACCCCCGCCTTCACCCCGCTAAAGTCCCCCACATAACGGTCATAATAGCCCCGGCCATAGCCCAGCCGGTAGCCAAAACGGTCGTAGACCAGGGCGGGGATGACGATTATGGAGGGAAGGGTGCTCTTCCGGTCGAAGAGCTCGGCCTCCGGTCCGGGCTCGGGAATGCCATAGCGTCCGGGTACAAGCTCGTCCAAAGAAGAGATGAAAAAGAAATCCATCAGCGCCCCCTCGGGCTGACAGCGGGGAAGCGCCACCCGCTTGCCGGAGGCCAGCGCCTCCTCGAGCAGAGGACGGATATCCACTTCCTCCTCCACCGGATAGTAGGCAAGCAGCACATCGGAAAAACGATAGGAGGCAAGCGAGAGAAAATGCCGCACGATGCGGGCGTCCATCGACTGCTTGAGCGAAGGAACAAGCTCCCGGCGCTTCTGCCGGTAGCCTTCGCGGATCTTGTTTTTGGTGTCGCGGATGTAGCTCATAAAATCTCCTTTCGCCTATGTCCTTCCTGTATTTTGTGTAAAACGAAAAAAATCGCCCGATCAGACTTCCGCCATCACCGAGGAAGCGATGGCCTTGGCCTTTTCTTCCCCGCAAAGCATCGAGACGGCAGCCAGTGCAAAGGGAAGGGAAACTCCCATGCCCTTGGCGGTGAGAAGATGGCCGTCCCGCACCACGCCGCCGGGGGAGACAAAGGCACCGGCAAGATCTTTTTCAAAGCCGGGATAGCAGGTGGCCTTTTTCCCCTTGAGAAGTCCCAGCTTTCCCAGAATAAAGGGGGCGGCGCAGATGGCGGCGGTAGGCTTGCCCGCCTGCGCGTGATTTTTCACCAGCTCCCGCAGCTTCTCATTGGCATACAGCCGGTCGGCGCCCGGCATCCCCCCGGGCAGAATAACCATCTCAAGCTCCCCGGGCTTTACCGCGTCCAGCGCCATATCGCACTTCACCCCCACCCGGTGGGAGGAGAGCACCGCAGGCGCTCCCGTAACCGACACCAGCCGCACATCGAGACCGGCACGGCGGAGAATATCGCAAGGGGTCAGCGCTTCGATCATTTCAAAGCCGTCCGCCAGAAAAATACAAACCATTGTTATGACCATTCCTTTCTCTATATCGCGCGGAAGTTCTGAGGCCCTTCCGGCCTTACCGGAAAGAGTCACGCGGACTCTGCCCGGCCACAAAACTTTTTTCTCCTGTCAAGAAACGATCTCTTTTCAAAATCGCCCTATCGAAAGCTCCCGTCCAATCGGGAAGCTTCTCTGCAAAGCCGTCCTCTTTTTTCGGGAGAAGCGGCAAACGGTTCAGCCGGTCAGAGCGCCAGTCCGCTGCGGGAAAGAAGCTCGTCAAAGATCTCCTCCTCGCTGCGAAGGGCGGCCCCGCCCTCGCTCTCGATATAACAGCAGAGCCGTTCCCAGCCGCATTTCTCGGCGGCGTAGAGAGCCGCCTCGTAGCTCTTCTCAAAGAAGCCGGCGTCTTTTTCGTGAATATCCTTCACCCGTCCCTCGGCAGCGCTGCGCTTTTCCACCAGCGAGAGCGAGAGAGAGGGAAGAAGCTCCAAATAGAGCACCCGGTCGGGGCGGGGAAGTCCCAGCTTGTTGTATTCGGTGTCAAAGAGCCAGTCGAGGAAAGGGTCCCACTCCTCCCGGGGCAGCTTGCTGGTCTGATGCACGGCATTGGCAGTCGTATAGCGATCCGCCAAAAGAACCGTTTCCGGGTCGGAAAGATCCCTCCCCCAGTCGGTGCGGAAGGAATAATAGCGATCCATGGCGTAGAAGAGGGAGGAGGCATAGGCGTTCGTGTCTGCCGGATTTTCACCCAGCTTTCCCGCCAGATATTCCTCCACCAGAACACAGCCCGGTGTGTGGTAGTGGGGAAAATCGATGCAGCGCACCTTCTTTCCCCTCTTTCGCAGATAGGCCGCCAGCCGGGTGAGCTGGGTGTGTTTGCCCGAGCCGTCCAGCCCGTCGATCACAAGAAATTGTCCCATAGCTGTATCAAAAACCTTTCGGAACGGTACTTTTTATTCGCCGCTGTCATCCCGGCGCATCATCATCTCCTGAAAATCCTTCCGGGAGATAAGGATGTTGCGGGGCTTCTGCCCCTCCGGAGGGCCTACGATGCCGAGCTGCTCCATCTTGTCCACGATCTTCGCCGCCCGACCGTAGCCGAGGGAAAGCCGCCGCTGCAGAAGCGAGGTGGAAATCTTGCCCATGTCAAGGGCAACCTCCACTGCCTCGTAGAACTTGGGATCGGTCTCCTCGTCCCCGTCAATCTCGTCGCCGGTTATCTTCTTTTTCTGCTGTCCGCAGCGCTCGGCCTCAATCTCAACCTGATTCAAGAAGCTGTCGTCATACTGCACGTCCGCCGCCTGATTCTTGATGAAGTCGGTGACCGCCTCCACCTCTTTGTCGCTGACAAAGGCGCCCTGGGCGCGGATCGGCTTCATGGCTCCCACCGGAGCAAAGAGCATGTCGCCCCGTCCGATAAGCTTCTCCGCCCCCGCGATGTCGATGATGGTGCGGGAGTCCACGTTGGAGGCCACAGTAAAGGCGATTCGCGAGGGGACATTGGCCTTGATCAGACCGGTGATGACATCCACCGAAGGACGCTGGGTACAGATAATCAGATGAATGCCGGCAGCCCGGGCCTTCTGGGCGATGCGGCAGATCGAATCCTCCACGTCGTCCTTGGCTGTCATCATCAGATCGGCCAGCTCGTCGATGATGATGACGATCTGGGGCAGAAATTCCTTGGTGGGGTCGGTCTCGGTCAGCTTGTTGTAGCCCTTGATATCCCGCACGCCCACCGATTCGATCAGTTCAAAGCGGCGCTCCATCTCATTGA
>CAZGQH010000006.1:0-14562 GCA_964527575.1 uncultured Lachnospiraceae bacterium | reverse complement strand
GATTTTTTCCAAAACCAATCGCCGCAAAAACCACCGAAAACAAAAATCGTTTTCGTCCGACATCATTCTATCACATAAACGCGAAAAAAGGAATGATGAATCGCGTATATCGATATATCAATATCGATATAGCGGAAAAAGAGCTGCCTATTCGCTTGCAGAGCCGTTATGTATTGGTCCAGAATATCTTACAGATAGCGCCTTTTAGCATCGCAAAGCTCGGTAATGAACTGCTTATCCAGCTCCGACAGGTGATAATCCTTTTTATAGATCAAAACATCCTTATAGAGCTTGGTATTTTCCGAGCATTTTTTCTGTACCAGCCCATAGCGCTCCAAAAGATCCTCCGGCGTGGGAGAGACCCACATAAAGACCTCGGGATTGCTGCTGAGAAGCTCCAGCTGGCTGGCACGCTCAAAGACAAAGATTCGCCGATCCACATTGTCGGGCAGCTCTTCCTTCTGCACTCTTGAGAGCGGAAGGGAGGGCACATAAGGGTCGGCATGGGCAATCTCCATATAGGAAGAAAGCTCCGAAAAGCGGATGTCCTCTTTTTCTGCCAGCGGATGATTTTTTCCCATGATCAGCACATAACGAAATTCGGTGATAAGCTCGTAGTGTAGTCCCTTTTCCTCCAGCATGTCCTTAAAATAACGGTCGTGCTGGGCGGCATAGCGGATGATTCCCAGCTTGTAATCGGCATGAAGGATGTTGTTGATCGCCCGCAGAGCATTGGTTTCTTTATAAAAGAGCTCGGCTTTTTTTCCCGGTCCGATCGACCGGGAAAAGCAGGAAAAGGCGTGACCGATGTAGCATGCCCGGGGAACCGAGATCGAAAAAGTCAGCTTGTCGGCCGGCCCTTCCCGGAACATTCCCTCCAGCTCGTCCACCTGACGGAGAATGCCCGCTGCATACTGCAGCAGCTTTTCCCCCTCCGGCGTGGGATGCATTCCCTTGGAGGTGCGCGAAAAGATCGTGATGCCCAGCGAGGCCTCCAGCTCCTTGATAGCACGGGATAGGTTGGGCTGAGCCATGTAGAGATTTTCCGCCGCCTTATTGATCGAGCCGGTCTTGGCAACCTCAACGGCATACTTGAGATAGAGTATGTTCATGTCGCACCTCACAGGGAAAATAAAATCAGAAATCTACTTTATCGGGATCGAAGCCCGAGCCGCCGAAGTAAGGCATGGCATCGATTTCGGCCATATCCTCCTCGGAGATCTCAAAATCAAAAATCTTCATATTCTCTTCGATACGGGAGGGGGTCACCGACTTGGCCAAAGGGAGATAGCCGTGCTGCATGACCCAACGGAGACAGATCTGCGCCGTGGACTTGCCGTATTTATCGGCCAGCGCCATCAGGAATTCGTTTTTCAGCATCCGGCCGGTACCCAGGGGGCTCCAGGCCTCGATCAGCATTCCGACCTTCTTCGAGGCCTCCACCGTCTCGGGCTGCAGCATGCCGGGATGGATCTCGATCTGGTTCACCATAGGAACGATCTCGCATCCCGCCAAAAGCGGTTCCAAATGGTGGGGCATAAAGTTCGAAATACCGATCGAGCGGATCCTTCCCTCTTTGTAAAGCTTCTCAAAAGCACGCCAAGTGCCGCTGTTTAATTCCTTCCAGTTGTCAAAGCGATGGGGCGCAGCCGGCCAGTGGATGAGATAGAGATCGAGATAATCGGTTCCGAGATTTTTGAGAGACTGCTCAAAGGCACGGAGGGTGGTATCATAGCCCCGCTCGTCGTTCCAAAGCTTGCTGGTCAGAAAGATCTCCTTCCGGGGAATGCCGCTCTCACGGATGCCCCGCCCCACATCGGGCTCGTTGCCGTACTGGGCAGCAGTATCGATATGGCGGTAACCGGAAAGCAGCGCGTGGCGCACCGATGCCGCCGCCTCATCGGGAGGCGACTGCCAGGTACCGAAGCCGAGACAGGGGATTTCAACGCCGTTGGAAAGAATGTAGCTGTCTGTAACCGATTTTTTCATCTTGATTTCTCCTTGTATATCAGTTTGATTTTTTGATCAGGATCAAAGAAGCAACGGTAACAATGACCGTCAGAGCCAGCGAAAGATAAAAGGCCGGGGAGGTCGGATCCGTGAGAGTCTTTCCCAGAAGCGTCGCACTGGTCATACCGGGAAGCGCCCCCAAAAGAGAAGCGGGCAGATAGAGTGAATAAACGATTCCTTCCCTTCCGCAGATCTTTCCGAAGGCCTTCTTCGGAAAGGGAGAGAGCGAAAAGACAAGCAGTGTCTGAAACAGGCCGGATCCGGAGGGGCGTACTGTCAGCGCCCGTGCGGTCTTCTTGGTAAAAAGCTCCTTGATGGCACGGTATTTCCGATAGAGCAGAAAAAAGCCGACATTTGGAAGACGAATATGTTCTTTTTTCCGCAGACGTCGCAGAAAGCCGATGAGATAAGAGAGCGAATAAAGCAAAACAATTCCGCCGAAATTGAGAAGCAGCGGAGCAAAACGCCCGGGAATGATCCGTCCGGTCAACGTATAAAAAGCAAAGGAGGGCAAAAACGGAATAAAGGCCCGCAAAATGTAGATTGCCAGCACCAAAAGCGAAGCAATGAGAAGATGTTCTCCCGCAAAGGCCTCGATTTCCGAAAAAAGCGCGCGATTTTGAACAAGAAGCAGGAAAATCAGCGCCGCCAGAATCGTCACCAGCGTATACACCACCGACAGCCGACCCGCTCTTTCCAGCATATTTTCCTGCATCCCGTCACGCCCTTTCCCGGTCTGACCCGCTATAAGAGAAGCTCGGCCAGTATGGTATTACTCACCAAAAAGCCCTTGGGCGTGAAAGCAATCCTTCTTCCCTCCCGCCGCATAAAGCCGTTTTTCTTGTAGAAAAGAAGCTTTTCCCGGTGAGCTTTTTCTATAGCATAACCCGTTTTTTCCTCAAGATGCAGAAGATCAAGTCCCTCCGTAAGGCGGAGAGGAAGAAGAATCTCTTCCTCCCGGACATCCTCCGGCGTGAGATGAATCTCCTCGGAGCGCTCCGGCCATTCGCCCTTTTCAAGAGCGGCCATATACCCGCAAAGATCGCGCCGGTTGGCATACCGACAGCCCGCCAGAAAGGAATGGGCAGCGGGACCAAGCCCCAAATACTCCTCCCTTTTCCAGTAATGCAGATTGTGGCGGGATCGGCATCCTTGCTTTGCAAAGTTGCTGATTTCATACTGACGATAGCCAGACGTTTCCAGGACCCTGCAGGCATCCAGATAGATATCCGCCACCGTATCCTCATCCGGAAGAAAGAGCTCCTCCCGCTGCCTGGCAAAAGGGGTTCCCTCCTCGATCTTGAGGGCGTAGAGAGAGAGATGCGCGGGCGGTGGCGTCAGGGACAGTACGGTCGACAGGGTTTCGGAAAAGGACTCTCTTGTCTGATCAGGTAGTCCGAACATCAGATCGAGACTGATGTTGTCGAAATACTCCGAGGCAAGTAAATAGGTCTCTCGAAATTCCTTATAGTTATGTAGGCGGGAGAGCGTGGACAGTTCCCGGTCCGAGGCGCTCTGCAGCCCGAGACTCAGCCGGTTGACACCGGCCTTCTTAAGAAGCGCCAGCTTCTCCCGGTCGAGAGTTGCCGGATTGGCCTCCAACGTGACTTCCGCCCCGGATTGAAAGGAGAAGATCTCCTGCAGAAAGCCGAACAGACGGCCGAGCTCCTCGGCCGACAGGGAGGAAGGAGTCCCTCCTCCCACATAGAGGCTGTCAAAAACAAGCCCGGGGTAACGCTTTGCCGCAAGGTGGGCTTCCCTCTCCAGCGCCGTCAGATAGGCGTCTGTGAGGCGGTAATCGGTCAGAGAATAAAAGTCGCAGTAGGCGCACTTTTTCCTGCAGAAAGGAATATGAACATAAAGTCCTGCCGGACAGGGATTACTTCTCATCGTCCAGCTTCAGAACCGCCATAAAGGCTTCGGGCGTGACCTCGACGCTGCCCAGCTGGCGCATCTTCTTCTTGCCCTCCTTCTGCTTTTCGAGGAGCTTCTTCTTCCGGGTGATATCGCCGCCGTAGCACTTGGCCAGAACATCCTTCCGCATCGCCTTCACCGTCTCCCGGGCGATGATCTTACCGCCGATGGCGGCCTGAATGGGGATTTCAAAGAGAGCGCGGGGAATGTTGTCCTTCAGTTTTTCGCAGATCTTCCGCGCCCGCCCGTAGGCCTTGCTGTCGTGAACAATGAAGGACAGCGCATCGATCACATCGCCGTTTAAGAGAATGTCCAGCTTAACTAACTTACTCTCCTTGTACTCCGAAAATTCATAATCGAGAGAGGCATAGCCCCGGGAACGGCTCTTCAGCACATCGAAAAAGTTGTAGATTACCTCATTGAGGGGCATCTTGTAGTGAAGCTCCACCCGGGTGGGATCGAGATACTTCATATCCTCGAAAATACCTCTCCGGTCCTGACAGAGATCCATGATCGAGCCCACAAATTCCACCGGTGTGATGATGTTGGCGGCGATCATCGGCTCATAGACCGTAAGAATATCGTCAACAGCGGGATAATCGGACGGATTGTCCACATAGACCGTCTCGCCGCTCTTTTTATCGATTTTATAAATGACGCTGGGCGCCGTCGTAATAATGTCGAGATTGAATTCCCGCTCGATCCGCTCCTGGATAACATCCATGTGCAAAAGCCCCAGGAAGCCGCAGCGGAAACCGAAGCCGAGAGCCGCCGAGGTCTCTGCCTCGAAGGAAAGCGCCGCATCGTTGAGCTGCAGCTTTTCAAGTGCGTCCCGCAGGTCGCCGTACCGGGCACCGTCGGCGGGATAAATACCGGAGAAAACCATAGGAAGCGCGTTCTTGAAGCCGGGGAGCGCCTCCTTGCAGGGATTTTCCGCCAGGGTGACCGTATCGCCAACCCGCGTCTCGGAGACATTCTTGATGCTGGCGGTGAAATAGCCCACATCGCCGGCGGCAAGCTCGCTTTCCTTCTGAAGACCGAAGGCGCTCATAGTTCCTACATCCACCACTTCAAACTCGGCGCCGGTGCTCATCAGCTTCACCCGATCCTGAGGACGAAGCTTGCCGTCCATCACCCGGATATAAACCACAACCCCGAGATAGGCGTCGTAATAGGAGTCAAAAATCAGGCATTTAAGGGGCGCATTCTCGTCCCCACCGGGTGCCGGTACGCCCGCAACCACCGCCTCCAGGACATCCTCGATATTGAGTCCGGTTTTGGCAGATACCGCCGGACAGCCCTCGGCCGGAATCCCGATGATCTCCTCGATCTCCCGGCGCACCCCCTCCACATCGGCGGAAGGCAGGTCAATCTTGTTGACCACCGGCAGGATCTCAAGATCGGAATCGATGGCAAGATAAGCATTGGCCAGGGTCTGCGCCTCGATTCCCTGCGAAGCGTCCACCACCAAAAGCGCCCCTTCACAGGCGTTCAGCGAACGGGAAACCTCGTAGCTGAAGTCCACGTGTCCCGGCGTGTCGATCAGATTCAGCGTGTATGTATCGCCGTCTTTCGCTTTATAATTCAGCTTGACGGCCCGCGCTTTGATGGTAATCCCTCTCTCCCGCTCCAGATCCATGTTGTCGAGGATCTGGTTCTCCATCTCCCGGAGGGAGACCGCCTGCGTCTTTTCCAGCAGGCGGTCCGCCAGAGTGGATTTTCCGTGGTCGATATGGGCGATGATTGAAAAATTACGGATATGAGACTGTCTCTCGTTCATTTTTGTTGACATACCCCTTTGTATGGTATTTTTATCGTTTATTTCTTGTTTCTTATTCCAGGATAAAACCCCGGCTCACGGTAAGCTCGATACCGCTGAAATCAACAGCCACCCGATCGCCATAGGGATAGCTCTGAGCGATCACTTCGCCTGCCGGCGCGTCGGAGTTCCGGTAGGAAACCCCGCTCAGCTTGATACCGGCCTGTTCCAGCTTCACCAGCGCCTCTCCATAGGAAAGACCCACCAGATTCGGCACATAGCGGTAGATCACCTCTTCGCCCGAGCTGACATAAAGGATCACGGGATCGCTCTGAATCGCCGCCTCACCGGCTTCGGGAGAAGTCGTGATGATCTCGCCTGCCGCCTGTTCGCTGCTCTTTTTTTCCACCTGAACGGTATAGCCCAGAGCTTCAAGCTCTCCTTTGACCTGACGGAAGTCCTTTCCCGTATAGTCGTTCATCAGCATCACACGGCAGCCCCCGCTCACCACAAGAGTCAGCTTCGGCTTTTCGTCATCGCCCAGTTTCTGCACCGCATAAGCGGCGGGCTCCTGTTCCAGGATGGTCCCGACGGGATAGTCGCCGGAATAGTGATATTCGACCTTTACCTCATAGCCCTTCTCTTCCAGCGAGCGGATCAGCTCGTCATCGCAGGTGTCGTAGAGCAGATCCCCGACGGTGATGACGGTTCGTCCTGCATCCCCTTTCCAGAAGAGGGTATATGCCGAAAAGAGACCGACTGCCAAAAAGGCCACCAAAAGCAAAAGAAAGATTGCCGTCATAAACCGGGTGGTACGGCGGCTTTTTTCCTCGGTAGGTGCTTTTTGACCACTGCGCACTTTTCCCACCGGCTTCATCATTTTAGGACGGAAGCGGGAGGCGTCTGTCTCCTCCGGCAGAGCGTCGTAGACATCGTAAGCATCGTCCTGAAGTTCAAACTGAAAGGTGATATGGGGCGCTTCGTGATAAAGCCTTATATAGCGGAGCATTTCTTCCGCGCTTTGAAAGCGGTTGGCAGGATTTTTATTGAGAGCACGGCGAACGATCTGTTCTACCGCTATCGGAATGTTGGGATTATGAGAGGTCGGTCGGACCGGTGCCTCCTTGAGATGCTTGCGGATAATTTCGTCGGTCCGATCTTCTGCCCGCGCCTTGTCCGAGGTAAAGGGCAACTCACCGGTCAGCATTTCGTAGAGCATCACACCGGCGGAATAGAGATCGGAACGGGCGTCGGTCTTTCGCCCCATCGCCTGCTCGGGACTGATATAATTCACCGTTCCCTTGGCCTCAGTGGCAGTCTGTTCTTCGAGACCCGGCAGGGTCGCAATCCCGAAATCCACCAGCTTGACAAGACCATTGTCCAGAATACGCACATTCTGCGGCTTGACGTCCCGGTGAATCACACCCTTCCCATGGACGTGAGAGAGCGCCTTCAGAACCTGGGAAAAATAGCTGAGCGCTTCCTCCACGGGAAGTTTTCCCCCACGGCTGTTCAGAAGATGTGCCAATGTGGAGCCCGTAGCCAGCTCCATGACGATATAGCGGCAGTCCTCCCGGGTGGAGCCTCCGTAGTAGGAAACGATATTGGGATGGCTGTCAAGAAGAGCGAAAATCTTGACCTCGTGGTCAAACTGACGCTTGGCTTCCTCGTCGTCCGATGCGGCAGGCTCGAAGAGCTTGATCGCCACCTCGTTGCCGGTCTCGGTATCGACGGCACGGTATACCTTAGCCGAGGTTCCGGTGCCTAAAAGTTCGCCCATCCGGTAACGGCCGTTCAAAAGTTCTTTCTTTTCCTGTTCCATCGTCTTTTCTGCCCCGCGGGCGACCCTTTCTTAGTATGTAACAAGAACAGCCGTGATATTGTCCCGCCCTCCGTTTTCGTTGGCCGCATCGATAAGAGCCTTCACTTTTTCCTCGTTCGGCGTCTCAAAAACAGCCCGGCTTCCCCAAACCCGGGTGTAGATCTCCTCATTGGAAAGATAGCCGGAAAGTCCGTCGCTGCAGAGAAGAAGCGACTCTTCAGGCTTGAGTATCAGAAAAAAAGTCTCGCCGGTCACGATCGGCTGCGTGCCGATTGCACGGGTGATAACATTGCGGTCAGGATGCGCCGCCGCCTGATGGGGGGCAAGAAGACCGGTATCGATCAGCATCTGCACATAGGAATGGTCTCTCGTTACCTGCTTCATGACACGGGAGGTGAGGTGATAGAGCCGGGAATCCCCCACATTGCAGACATAGGCTCGGCTTCCGATCAAAAGAAGCGCCACCAGCGTCGTTCCCATCCCCACATACTCCATCGAGTCCTTGGCATGGTGATACACCGCGTCGTTGGCCCCGGCCAAACCTTCTTTCATAATCGCTTCTATTATGGCCAGATTTTCGTCGGTTTCATCGGTCGGATCGGAAAAATCCTCCGAATTCCGGAAAAACTGCGAAAGGCAGGGACGCACCCGCTCGCAGACGAGAGAGGTAAATCTTTCAATTGCCAGTTCTGCGGCAAGCTTTCCTCCTGCCGCTCCTCCCATCCCATCGCAGACCACGGCTAAAAGGGCATCCTCAGAAAGGGGCACAAGGGCAAACGCGTCCTGATTTTCCGATCGGTAACGGCCGATATCGGTCATGCCGAAATACTCCATAACAATTCCATATCCTTGCTTTTATCCTGAAATTAACAGACAGAAGTGTACTCTTTTACACAAAGTCCGAATGAGACTTTTCTTCCTTCTCCGCTTCGTGGCGAAGCTGCCCGCAGGACGCTTCGATATCCGATCCCAGCGTCCGGCGCACCGTGGCGTTGACTCCCCGGCGAACAAGTGCTTCGCAGAAATGCCGCGCCGAAGTCCGATCTCCCTGCCGGAAGCCGCTTTCGGCCACCGCGTTCACCGGAATCAGATTGACATGGAAGGGACGGCTGCCGAGATAACGCTTCAGAAGACGGGCCAATGCCTCTGCATCGGCGTCCGAAGCATTGTGATCGGGAATCAGCGTATATTCGAAGGAGATGCGGCGCCCGGTAATATCGAAATAGTCGCGGCAGGCAGAGAGGAGCGCATCCAGCCCAAAACGCCGGTTCACCGGCATGATCTCCGAACGGGTCCTGTCATCCGAAGCGTGCAGAGAGATCGACAGCGTAATGGGAAGGTTCTCCCCTGCCAGCCGCCGGATTCCCTCCACCAGTCCGCAGGTAGAGAGCGAAATGTTCCGGTAGCTGATATGCAGTCCTTTTTCGCTGTTGACCAGATGCAGGAAGCGGATCACCTGCTCGTAATTGTCAAGAGGCTCCCCGATTCCCATCAGAACAATATGAGAGATCCGGATCGAAAGCTCCCGCTCAGCCGTGATGATCTCTCCCAAGATCTCTCCGGCAGAAAGATTCCTCACCCGACCGCCGATGGTAGAGGCACAGAAGCGACAGCCCATGCGGCAGCCCGCCTGGGTAGAAAGACAGATGGAATAGCCATGCTCATATTTCATGACCACGCTTTCCACAAGCTGACCGTCCGAAAGTCGGTAAAGAAACTTTACCGTACCATCCAGCGCCGAAACCGCTTTTTTCGCCACGACAGGATAGGCAAGAAAAGCCTTCTCTTCCAGCGCGGCAATCAGGGATGCGGGGAGATTTTTCATCTCGGAAAAGAGAGCACCCTTGATGATCCAAGAAGCGATCTGAGAGGCTCGGAAAGCGGGGGCTCCCAGCGTCTCTTTGACGAACAGCTGAAGCTCCTCATAGGTCAGAGAAAGAAGATCCGTCTTCTCCTGTAAAGTCCGTTCCGTCACAACCCACGCTCCTTTCATCCCAAGTCGGAAAGCAAAACAAATTCCATTAAATTATAGCATATTTCTTGTTTCTTTTCAAGAAGGACGGGCAAATTCTCCACGCTTTTCCCGGAGTTTTTTCTCTATAAAAAGCAGGCAGAAAAGCGATAAGCGCTTTCCTGCCTGCGAAGGGTTTGTAAGACGAAAAAATCAGGAGAGTCCTGCCAGTTTGGCATCATCCGCAGCCAATACATCTTCTGCCCAAAGAGCCAGCATGGCATACATCTGAGAAGCCGCCGCCTGATCCATCACATTGACATTCTGATCGTAGGAACTCTTGTCGTTCCAGCCGCCCACATAGTCCCGGGGCAGAAGACCGTCCTTCAGATGATTTTCATAGGCATAATCCAGCGAGGTCTGGAAGGTGAGGATATAGCGCTCCACGGAAGCATTGTCATAGGGATAAAGATCGATAAAGCCCTGAAGAAGAACCAGGTTAAACCAAGTAGTCTGGGTATCGATAGGATAGGTGGGAATTTTCTGAATCACCTTGCAGAAGCGGGAGTAGGCTGCCCGGGCTGACTGCTTGGCGGAGGTCAGATATTTAGTCTCTTGCGTCGCACGGTAGAGTGCCGCACCACCCGAGATCATAGCACCGGTATTGTAGGTGTACTCTTTCGCATCCATACCGGCCATATCCAGAGTGACATAATATTTCTTTCCGTCGCTGCCCACCTTCTCGACTCTCTGATAACCCACCAGATCGGCATAGCAGAAATTGTTGTTGCGCAGGTTGGTGTAGGCATAGTCATAAATTTTTTTCGCCCAGTTGAGATAGTATTCGGCGTTGCTCACTCCCTTCTCCTTTTGGATCTCATAGATCTCAACCAGCGGAGCAATAATCGGCGCGTTGGAGCAGGTGTGCTTGGTTGCGTAGTAAGGTCCCCAGGGAATGCCGCCGAACTCCTTCCCATCGCTGTCCAGGGAATAATCCCAGCCCTCGATGCAGATATTCGAAAGACGGATTGCCTCGTTCAGGTAGGTCTCGTCTTGGGTCTGATGATAGCGGTAGAGATTCTCCCGGATGATCCACATCTGGTCGTCGTAGACCGCTTTGTCCCCGCCCACCTGTGCCTTGCCGGCGCTCGTCGCCCGGTTGACGCCGTAAAGAGTCTTCTGCGAGGTGCCGAGATAGGTAGTGATATCGTCGGTTCCGGCATACATCTGGAAGCCATTATAGACCTTGCCGCTGAGCTCGGTGTAGGAATCGAATTTGTCACTTCCCTCGGAAAGCTCCACAAGACGGGAGATCATGGCGTAATAGGCGGTATAGTGCCAGACCGATGCGGTGCCGCTTGCGCGCTTAGTGACGGGATTATAGGTTTCCGCCAGCCGATAACCGAAGACAGGCAGTCCGTAGAGCTCAATGACGGCATCTCCGATAACGCCGGATCGCTTGCTGTTCTCTTCGATCATAGCCGCCAGTTCATCCCGCCGGCTCTCCCCCAGTGTATCGGGAGTACTCTCGGGCGAGGCTGTGCTGCTCCCGGTAGGTGTAGAATCAAAGCCCGGCTCTTCCGAAGTCGTATCGGGTTTCCGACAGGCCACAAAGAGCGAAAGGGAGAGTACAAGAAGAAGGCAAAGAAGTAATAAACGCTTCATTTCGCAGATCCTTTCTTTCGCCGCCGGGATAAGACTATCTCGCATGTCCCGCAGCATAAGGTAATTTATAAAAAAATTATAGCATAATTATCTTCGAAAATCAACACTTTGCTCTATAAAATCCGTAAAAACAGGATCTTTTCATTTATGTACAACCGACACTCTCACCTGCCCGTTCACTCTTTCTCCCCCTCTGCCCTTTCCAAAAAAAATCCCGCCGGATAACAGCCAAGCGTGTGCGAGGGAGATTTTGAATAAAGTCGGATACAAGGAGGAACAGGGCTCGGCTGTCTGCCCTCTTATTTTAATCAACAGAAAGAAATAGAGAAATGTTATATTTCTTTCTCTTTTGGTCAGTGAAAGGTTATAACTGCCTACTTGATATTACTCGTTATAGCGCTTATAATAAACGCAAATACATATTGGCTTACAAGTGCGCGCGGAGTGAATCTTTACTATTTCTTTACTGTTTTCTTTGCCGATTTCTTTACCATTACTCGGTAAAATGTCAGCATCACATAAAGGAGAGCGGTTTTATGAAAATTGTTCTAAAAACAAACGCGTTGAGCAAAGGCTATGCGAAAGTAAATATACCCCATCGGATGGCTGCATTGGCCATGGAAAACTGTGATCTGATTTCCATACAGGAAGAGTGCTATATCAGCCTTGTAGGAGGTGACAGAAATGAATAAGCTGCTGAAAGCTGCGCTATATCGTCTGAAACTTCAAAAATTATTCTGGATTTTGCTGGGAGCTTCATTTGTTTACGGACTTATCTTTGGAATTATTTCTGTTTCTGAAAATAATTTTGACGGTCTTTTTATAACTCCGCTGTTTCTGCTGATGGGCATCTATGTTTCCCTGTCTGTGGGACAGGAATATAGCGAGGCTACAATCCGAAATAAAGTAATTGTAGGACATACCAAAGGAGCAATTTTTATATCGGAACTAATCATAAATGCTTTTGTATGTCTAATGATATTGTTGGCATTTATAATTCCGGCTTTTATCAGTTGTTATAGTACGCTGTTGTCTGACGTTGCCATGAGGAAAATACTTATCGTATGGATTGGCCTGCTGTTAGCCGGCATTTTATATGCTGCAATTTTCACTTTGATCGGTTGTTTGATTTCCCAAAAAGGAATCGGATCGATTCTGTGCATTCTTATTGTTTTTGCTATGGCATTTGGTGCATACAGGCTTGAATTTTCTATATTTCAAGTGAAGAATATTACGATTGAGCAAACGAATGATTCGGGAGAAAAAATTGGCGAAGAGGTGATTCCCAATCCCAATTACGTAGACGGAATGACGAAAAAAATATATAGGATCGCTGACAGTATGCTTCCAAACGGTCAGGTAAACAATCTGATGATCTATTTAGGCGTCACATCAAACAGCACCGAAGACGACGGACTACAGATTTTCTGCGAAGAAATGTTACCGTTTTATCCGCTCTATTCTATCGGATTAACGATTATTTTATCCTGTGCCGGATGAATTGCCTTTCGTAAAAAGGAATTGAAGTGAGACTATAATGAAAGCTGGTGGGAAAGGCATTTTTGGTACGGTTTAGGCTTTGTTTTACCTACAAAAAAGCTTCAGTCAGCGTTGGAACAGGTACTGGGGAGTCACGCTGCTTGAAACGATATTCGTGCAAAACGCAAACGGCGCGCTTTCCGATGAACGTACGGACAAAACCGCAGGACTTCCGCTTCGTAGCATACGGACAAAAGGAAACGGTGTAACCCATTTTACTGAGTTACACCGTGTCTTATTCTTTATCCGGCGCTGCCAAAATCCGACGGAAGTTTTTTTGCGTGGTCAGGCAGTCTTTTCAACAATGGTGACGTTAGTAGGAGCAATGCCGGCCTGCTTGAGAACGATCTCTTGAATCTGGGCTCTCTGATTGGCAGCCAGACCCTCGGTCTTGACCACCACATCGATATGGCCGTCCGAAATCACGGCAACGCACTCCTCAAAGCCTTTGGCCTTGATCAGGGTCTCGATGTTGGCTTCAGCCTGTTTGTTCTGAGCCAGGGTGGTGATCTCCTTGAAGGCCGCTTCCTTGGCCTCGGCGGTAGCGTTGGTGCTGGTGGTTACGGCAAGCAGGGTGTTGTAGGCGGTATCGTAAGCATTGGTGCGGTTGAGCTGCGCCATAGCAAAATAGCTCTCGTTTTCTTCGGGTTTGTTGACACCGCTGTTTCCGCCGTCGGTCACATTGCCGGACGGGTCGCTCGGTTCATAGGGCTTGGCGTCATCCGAGAAGAGAACCCAGTTTAAGAAGACTGCACCGACGATCAGCGCGATTGCGCCGAGAATAATGAGATTCCGCTTGGTTTTTCCCTTGAAAGTATCAGCCACTTTTCCAAAACCTCCTTTAATTTTTTCCACTTTACCGGATTTACTTTCCGATTTAATGACTTTTACCATTGGATTTTCCTCCTGTTCATCTTTGGTTTATATCTATTCGCCGCCCCGCGGCGATATGCACGTTACTGGGTAGAGGTGACAAAAATTTTATCGGAGGTGACCCCCAGCGCTGAACTGATCAGCATAACAAGCTTTAAGCGGGTATCGGGATTGTCGGCCCCGCTGCAAACCACCGCCACGCCACGCACCCGGGGACGCTCCCGCGCAGAGGGAAGCTCATCCAGCGTCACAATCACCGACACATCCGAAACGCCCGAGACCTTGGACAGAATTTCGGTCAGCCGCTCCTCGCAGCGGCTCTCGCAGAGCTCGAAGTCCTCCGGCTCCGATGCCTTCTCTTCTCCTTTTCCAAAGAGCGAAGAGCCCGACAGAAGAAGCAGAATACCGGCAGCCAAAGCAAAGATCAGATAAACGCTTCCCTTGGAAGAAAAGAACTTTTTCACATCCTACCCTCCTGTTGTCTCCACCGTCACAGCGGTGCGGTATTTCGTTTCCAGATATTCTTTTATATTCTCTGCCCGACCGGAATATGCCTTGGGGAGAAAAAGGTGAAGCTTAATCATCAAAAGATTTCCGTCCTCCTCTAAGACAAACTCGGGTTTTACCTGCACCGTCTCATCGATACCCAGAGACGACGAGAGATCTTTCCCGATCGCCTCGGCCACCTTTTTCTCGGTCGTCCGCAAGAGAACCTCATAGGAAGGATCGGGGTCTGCGGGCTGCTCGATGGGAAGATCCTTTTCCGTAAAATCGGACAGTAATCCCACCAATGAAATCAGCGGCTTTGCCAATAGAACGAGCAGGATCAGCGAGGCGATAAAGCGCACATATTTCTTCAGCGAACCCGAGGATGAAGAGAGCCTCTCCACCACACCGGCCGCCAGTGAGGCAAGAAAAGCACAGAGGATATAATCGGATAAAACCTTCATTTCCTCCTCCTCAGGCCAATGCCGCGGTGGAACTGACAAAAATCCCTACGGCAAAGATATAGAGCATGGCCAGCATGGC
>CAZGQH010000005.1:0-16741 GCA_964527575.1 uncultured Lachnospiraceae bacterium | reverse complement strand
GTTGTCGGAGAGCCCCTCCGGCAGAAGAGCGGCATAGTCGGCGGGCCGATCAAAAGAAAGCTCCTCCTTCAGCGCCGTGGGAATCCGCTCGTAACGGGTGGAGCCCCGCTTGCCCCCGTTCCCCCAGCCGTTTTTCAGCCGGTACTCGTCCAGATCGAAGAGCAGGATGCGAAAATGAAAGTTGGGATGGGTAAGATAGGGCAGAATCTTCACCAGCTCGGAAAAGACTCGCATCACCTGCCGCTTTTTCGGGCTGGTGCGGGGGGAGGTGAACTCCCCTTTGTCGTCGATCCAGATGATCCGGCGGCGGTCGGCCATGGGATAGATCACCGTCACCGGATGATCGGGAAGAAAGGCCGCTAACTTCTTTTTCAGAGGCGTAAAGCTGCCGGTCTGAATCTCAAAGATGCCCGCATCATTCTTGACATCGGCCACCATGCTCCCCACCCGCACCTCGTGGCGGGATCTGTCCTCCTCGATATAGAGCTTGATCGAGGCGTGGAGAACCTTTTCGCCCAGCCGGCCGATGCCCTGCCGGTCGCGCTTTTCGAGTATCACCCGATCCACCGCTTCCAAAAAGCGTTCCCGATCCACAGCGTCACCTCCCCGTTCTCTCTTTGGTTCGTTACCGGCCTTTTCCGGTCTCCTGCCCCGGCAGGTCGGCGGGCGTCACATAGGCCGTCCAGTTGGTGGCATAGGTGACAAAGCCCGGCTTGGCTCCCGCCGGCTTTTTGATATGCTTTACCTGAGTATAGTCCACCGCCACATGATCGCCCCCCGACAGGGAGGAATGGAAGGCGGCCAGCGCCGCTGCCTCGGTGAAATCCTTTTCCCCGGGCTCCCCCTTCCCCTCCACAAAGAGCACCACATGGGAGCCGGGCGCGTTCTTGACATGAAACCACCAATCCCCCTTGGAGGCAAGCTTCAGGGTGATCTGGTCATTCTGGATGTTGTTTTTGCCGCAGAGAAGCCGGTAGCCGCCGGCCGTCACCGCCTCATAGGGCTTGGTCTTTAACGGCTTGCCGCCCCCGGTCTTTTTGATCCGGGCGCCGTAGCCTGCCTCCAAAAGCTCCCGTCGGATCTCGTCCAGCTCGCTCTGCCCCACCGCCCGCTCCAGACTGTCGGCCACGCTGTCGATATAGACAAGCTCCTCCCGGGCCAGGGCGATCTGGGCGGTGAGCTCCCGCTCGGCGTTCTTCGCCTTGTTGTACTTCTTGAAAAGGCGCTGGGCGTTCTGGGAGGGCGAAAGCCGTCCGTCCAGCTCGATTGTCACCTCCGGCATGGCCTCGTCGTAATAGTCGATCACCACTGCCTTCGTCATCCCCCGCTTCAGCTGATACATGTTGGCGGTAATCAGATCGCCGGCCCGCTTGTAATCCTCCTTCTTGGCACAGGCGGCCAGCTCCTCCTCCTGAAGCGAAAGCTTTTTCATCAGCCGCGCCCGGGCATTGGTCACCATCTTGAAGAGATCGGCGGCCCGTTTCTTCGAATGCTCCAGGTTGTCCCGCGCCGCAAAGAACTCCTCCACCACCTGAGAGAGTGTCTCCCGGTGCTCCACCGAAAAGCCCTCGCCGTACTGGGCGATGTCAATAAAGGAATACTCCACCGGCTTCGTCCCCTCGAAAATCAGGGTAGGACAGTAATTCTTCTCCGCAATCGCATTCATCACATCTGAAAAAGCCTGATAGACGCGCCCCGGAGCCTCCCCTACGGTCCCGGCCGACCGGAAAGCAATCTCCCGGGCGACGAGAGAGGAGAGCCCCAGATAGAAGCGGGTGAGAAACTTGTCGGTAGGAAGGGTGGGATTTTCGGCGGCGAGGCGGAGAAACTCCTCTTCGGAGAGAGCAAGCGGCGAGAGCTTGTCCTGACGCGGGGGCATCTCATAGAGAAGCCCATTAAGAACCTGCCGCTTCATGCTGGTGGTAAAATCCACCGGGCGGAGCACGCCTAAAATCTTTTTGTCCTTGTCGGTGAGAATCAGGTTGCTGTACTTGCCCATGATCTCGGCATAGAGAAACTTGTTTTCATAAAAGCCCATCTCATCCCGGGAGTCGAAGGAAATCTCGATCACCCGCTCAAAGTCCAGCTGGCGGACATAGTGGAGCTTGGCGCCGGTGAGGTGCTTGCGGGCAAAGATACAGAAAGGAAAGGGAGAGGAGGGATTCTCCTTCTGCACCGCCACAAGCCCAATCCGGGGATTGTTTGCCCCCGCCGCAATCGACAGGCGCAGATTGCCCTCTTTTGTATGAAGCGCCAGCACCAGCTCGTCCTTTTCGGGCTGATAAACCTTTTCCACCCGGGCTCCGCTCAGCTTTTCGTTCAGCTCGTGGGCGATGGCGCCCACCATTCCTGCATCAAATGCCATCTTCCGATTCTCCTGTTTCCTTACAAAACACTAAAAACACAAGTTAAAATTCCGATCGGCCTTTTGGCCAATCGTTTTCGATCCAATATTTTCATTCGGCCGTTTTCGTCCGGCCGGGAACGGCCGAACCGCTTCACCGGCAATAGGCGGCAATGGCGTAAAAGCGCCCCACCTTTTCAAAGCCCACGCCCCGGGCGATCCGGTTGGAGCCGGTGTGATTGCCCCGACAGCAATAGGCCACCGCCCTGCCCTGTTCGGTGAGGTAGGCGGCCAGCGCCGCCGCGTTCGAGGCGGCAAAGCCCTTTTTCCGAAAAGCAACCGCCGTCTCCACGGTAATCTCGGGAAGGCCTTCCTCTGCCTGCTCGTTGATGGCGGCGATCGAGACCACTTCGCCCGCCGAAAGGGTGACAAAGGCGGGAAGGCTCTTTTCAAGCAGCTCGGACAGCGGGAAGGTGGTCCGGTTTCCGATCCCCTTCGCAAGAAGCGCTTCGGTCAGAAGGTGAGAATCGGAACGGATCTTCGACCGATCCACCTGTTCCGCCTCCCGCAACTCATAGGAATTGTACCAGCGGAGTGTGCCCTTTTTGTCCCGTTCGTACCCGTGCGCTTCGAGATAGCCGTCCAGCGACTCGGCCAGCGACCGAAGCGCCCTTTCGGAAAAAAGACGGCCTTCAAAGCGCGCGAGATAGGCGCGGAAGGCGTCCTCTGCCCCGGCATAAACCTCGCATTCCAGCCTGCCCCGGTGTTCTTCGATCAGAACCGGCACAATGCCGGGATAACCGGCTTTGAAAATTGCCTCATCCTCTTCAATCCGCAGCTCCATACCGTCCCTCGCTTTCTGCACTTTCCCCCAGTATAAACGATTTGTTTCCGTTTTGCAAGAGGCCTCCGAAAATTACAGAAAAAAAGAAAGCGCCGCACAAACGCCGAACCATGCCCACGCTACCCGCACGGCAGAAAACCCGGAGCCGGCAGAATGCCGGGCTCCGGGTTTTGGCCGGGCGCCATATGGATTCGGAAAAAGTCCTGCCTCCTCACATGACGCCATTTTCTCTATGACCGCGGGATGCCCCCTCCCTCTCTGCTCGGCAGGAGAGATTTTATTCTGTTCTTTACCCGGCCTGATTGGCCGGTAGAGGACAGCATAGAACCCGCGGCATTTTCCGAGGATTTTACAAACTGTTGGTGATAACAAGCTGCTCGCTGGGATCGGAGTCGAGGAAAAAGTCTCCGCGCGCAACCGCCGTAATCCGGCTGGTTCCGATAGGCGGCAGTACAATGGTCACGGTGGTCTCGGCCGTGGTCGTCCGCAGAGATCCGTTGAGATAGACGAGATATTCCTTCACAAAGCCCCCGTTATTGGGAGAGTTTGTGATAAGAAACTGATTTTTCACCCCCTCCACGGCAGTGACCGTGGGGGCATAGAGCTTGGGGCGGGACACATCCACCTCCACGACGCCGATGCCTGCCTGACCGCTTGCGGGAAGATAGGTACCGTTGGCGGTAACCTTAAGTCTGCCCATCACAAGCTCGTCCACCGTCACCGAGGAAAACCCGTCGTAGCCGTCGTCGGGCAGGACCTTTTGTCCGTTGAACGCCGGCCGTTCTACCGCCTGCCAGAGAAGATGCGCATACCCGCCGTTCACCTCTTCCGACACACCATAGGGACTCTTCTCCAGTGCCAGAAGCTTTTCGTTCAGCTCACTTTTATCGGCACAGCTCTCGGAGGCCATATTCCGATCGCCCTCCGGCGCGGCGTTTCCCGGCAGAGCGGCAGCAGGGAGATAGAAATTGTCAGAAAACAGGCTGTCCTCCGAAGCCGTCTCACAGAAGCCGATGGCAAAGGAAGCGCCGGTTGAGGCGGTGGCGCCGGTGTTGTAGCAGCCGTAAAGCGAAACCTTGGCCGGCGCACCGGTATAGCCCAGAATACCGGAGGCGGGTTTCTGATTCTCGTTTTCGGTGACAATCGTCCCGGTGTTATAGGAATAGGCGATTTCGCATTCCGCCCCGTCGGGGCTGAAATAACCGCAGATTCCTCCGGCATAGCCGACCGTGGTGACCGATCCGGAATTCACCGATCGGATAATCTTCACCTTCTGTCCGGTGCCCGCCACCGCCGTTCCGCCCAGAATGCCGCCGGCATTGTTGACGCCGCTTTCCGATACAATCGCCCCGCTGTTGGCGGAATTTTCAATTTCAAGGACAGAATAGCTGCCGGCAAACCCGACAAGTCCGCCCACGCCCTGATTCGAAAAGCTGCCTGTCATGCTGACCGAGCCGCTGTTTTCCGAGGAGATGATCTTCAGCCGGGAATACGCCCCGGTATTTTCAACATTTCCCACAAGTCCCCCCACATAGGCAAGACCGGTCACATCCCCTTCGTTCCGACAGTCCCGCAGGGTGACCGTCACCGGCAGTGCCGCGCTGATCTTGCCCACAATACCGCCTACATCATAAGAGGTGGAGGAAACCTCGGCCTTGTTGTGAATCGCATCCAGCGTAAGATCCCCTACCGCCTCGCTGGCAAGCGCCCCTACCGGAACGCCGGGGGTAAGATCGATTTCACCCTCCAGCACAAGATCACACACCCTGCCGGACAGATTCCGGAAGAGCGGCAGATGAATGCCCTGGATCGTATGTCCGCCCCCATCGAAAAAGCCGGAAAAAAGGGAGATCGTTGCAAAATCGGCGGGAAGGGTGAGATCGGCCGTCAGCTTGAAAGAACCGCTCGACGGCAGATTCTGAAATTGCTCGACAGTCGTGATCTCCACCACCGCATTCGGCGTAATGCTCTTTTCCTGCAGGGCGACCGGCTGTACCGTCACCGAATCAAAAAAGGACCCCTCATCCGGCAGGATCACCTGCTCCTCCCCGCCCGAGCGAACCTGTATCGCACTGGTCTCGACTTTTCCCAGCGTCACCTTGGAAAAACCGGCGCAGCCTGTCCCCGGGGTTACCACCTGAGAGGCGTTTCCGGGGACAAGCGTCTTCTCCTCCAACAGGGGCCGCACATAGATGTCGCGGTCACAGTATTTGCCGCCGGTCAGAAGTTTTCTTCCTTCCGCCCGGTCGATTCCGATATTCCATTCGGCCATGTTATACCACCTCCCCTTCATAAAGGGTAAGAGGTACGGCTTTCCAAACGCCGCCCACCACCTTAGCAAAAGAGCCCTCGTCGGCGGAGGAGACGGCGGGAAGACCGTAACGCTTGGCAAAATCTCCGTCGAGAAGCGACTCCACCAAGGCGTTGTAATAGGAGACGAGCAGCTTTGGCAGCCGGTCATAAACCTCCTTGATCTCTTCTGCCGTCAGCGCCGCCTCGCCGTAAAGTCCCTCCTGCGAGGGCTTGTCGGGCAGGTTTCCCGACACCGTGTTTGCCGCCACCTCGGATGGCGGAATGGGGCAAATCCCCTGGATTGTTTCCATAAAATATCCTTTCCGCTCCCCGGAGTCAACCGGAAGAGCTTTTCGGGTCAAGACGCCTGCTCCCAAACAGCGTTTCTTGACATTTACAGAAATTTGTGATACAATCGATTTGCAGGATCATTATATCACAATAATTTGTAACTGTCAAGATTCTTTCTTGATAAATCACAGAATTTTGTACTTTCAGGAGAACTGCCATGGAATTTACCGAACAGGAAGAAAAGATGCTCGAAACCATCCGGTCGCTCTGCCGGGAACGAAAGGTAACCAACCGGGAGCTGGCAGCTTATCTCGGGATCAAGGGCAATGTGATCTCCGAATGGTTCGGAAGACGCTGCCGTTCTTTTGTCAAATATGCGCACGCCATCGCCGCTTTCTTCGACCTGCCGGTAGAGGTCATTCAGGGCGGCTCCCTTCCCGCTCCGGCCGAAAAACGAGAGCGTGACCTCGACGAAGAGTTAAAGGTCGCCCTCTTTGGCGGTGACGGCGAGGTGACCGAGGAAATGTGGGAGGAGGTCAAGAGCTTCGCCGCCTATGTCAAGGCCAAACACCGGCAGTAAACCCTTTTCCTGTCCCACAGAAGCGTATTCCATCCGCAAGCCCTCAAAATCCGGAAGCGATGTGCGCCCTTCACGCACGCAAAAAGCTTCCGGATTTTTTCGTGTCCTCTTGACAAAATGATATCAATATGATATCATATAACCGCAGAAAAAAATTTACGGAGGACACTTATTATGGAAGAAAAAATTCTGAAGCCCAAAAGCGGCATGGCGGTGCTGATTCTCACGATTCTCGGCTATTTTGCCGCAATCGGGCTGCTCATCGCCGCGGCCGCTCTGGATAACGAGTTGAGCTTTGTTTTTGTCATGGTGGCCCTTCTCTACATGGTGTTCGGCCTCTTCCTCTTCGCCGGTCTCAAGGTGCTTCGCCCCAAGGAAGCCCTCGTTCTCACCCTCTTCGGCAAGTACACCGGCACCATCAAGGAAACCGGCTTCTTCTTTGTCAATCCCTTTTCGGTGGCGGTCAACCCCGCCGCCCGCACTTCCCTGCGGCAGAGCGGCGATGTGAATACCGACGAACCGATCACGGCCGCCATAAAAAACAACCAGCAGCCGGTCAACCGCAAGCTTTCCTTAAAAGTCATGACCCTGAACAACAACAAGCAGAAGATCAATGACTGCCTCGGCAACCCGGTGGAGATCGGCATCGCCGTCATCTGGCAGGTTGTCGATACGGCGAAAGCGGTCTTCGGCGTGGAGAACTACAAGGAATTTCTCTCCCTGCAATGCGATGCCGCCCTGCGGAATATCGTCCGGCTCTACCCCTACGACGTGGCGCAGAACGTGGACACCACCGGCGACGGAGAGCCCGACGAAGGCTCGCTCCGGGGCTCCAGCGAGATCGTGGCGCAGCGGATTAAAAACGAGATTCAGACCCGGGTTGCGGTGGCCGGCCTTGAGATTCTGGAGGCGCGCATCACCTACCTTGCCTATGCCCCCGAAATCGCAGCCGCTATGCTGCAGCGCCAGCAGGCTTCTGCGGTTATCGACGCCCGCAAAATGATCGTGGACGGCGCCGTGGGCATGGTGGAAATGGCGCTCCAGCGCCTCGGCGAGAACGATGTGGTCAATCTCGACGAGGAGCGGAAGGCTGCCATGGTCTCGAACCTGCTCGTGGTACTCTGCGGCAATAAGGACGCCCAGCCGGTCGTCAATTCGGGTACGCTCTACTGATATGGCGGAGCCCAAGAAACAGATTCCCCTCCGCCTCTCCCAAGAGCTTTTCGATGCTCTCTCTGCCTGGGCGGAGCAGGATTTCCGTTCGGTCAACGGGCAGATCGAATATCTTCTCACCGAGTGCGTGCGCCAGCACCGGAAAAAAGGAAAGTATACCCCGGACGATCTCTAAGTGAAAAAGCTCCGGGAAGAGGCCGAAAGTGCTTCTTCCCGGAGCTTTTTTGATTTTTCGAAAACAGATCTTTTTTACTCCACCCGATCGAAAATCAGCGGGCGAGGTTCAGGCGACACCTGCCCGAATTCGGTAGAGACGGCAAGCAGCCCGATCGCCTCCTCGAAGGCGTCCTCGTCATCGCTGTAAAGGGTGGCAATCGGCTCCCCCGCCTTCACAAAATCCCCGGTTTTCGCCGAAAGCAGGATCCCGGCAGAAGGAGAAATCGAATCGGTCAGCGTGCGGCGTCCGGCGCCTAACGAGAGACAGGCAGCGCCGTACCCTGCCGCATCGGTATGAACGATATAGCCGCTCTCGGGAGCGGTCCATACCTTTTGGCAGCGAGACTTCGGGAAGAGCGAGGGGTCGCGAACCACCGAAGGATCCCCGCCCTGCGCCTCCACCATGGCGGCAAAGGCCGTAAGAGCCTCCCCGCCGTCCAGCGCTTTTTCTGCAAGAATCCGGCATTCCGAAAGGCTCCCTTTTTCCGCAAGGCAGAGCATTCCCGCCGCCAGCTCGAGAGAAAGCGCCCGCAGATCGGAGGGACCTTTTCCCTTTAAGACCTCGATGGCTTCGATTACCTCCAAGGAATTGCCGATGGCATTACCCAACGGGCGATCCATATCGGTAATGTAAGCTAGCATACGCTTACCCGCCCGTTTTCCGATGTCCACCATCGCCCGGGCTAAAGCGAGACTGTCTTCGACCGTTTTCATAAAGGCGCCGCTGCCGGTCTTGACATCGAGAAGGATGCCGTCATCGTCGGCCGCCAACTTCTTTCCCATAATACTGGAGGCGATCAGGGGAAGACTGTCCACCGTGGCGGTCACATCCCGCAGGGCGTAAAGCTTCTTGTCCGCCGGTGCAAGAGCGCGGTTCTGCCCCACAATGGCAAGCCCGGTCTTATTCACAACGGCGAGAAACTCCTCGGGGGAAAGATCGGTGCGAAAGCCCGGAACCGATTCCAGCTTATCCACCGTTCCGCCGGTATGACCGAGACCCCGGCCGCTCATCTTAGCCACCCTGACGCCGAGGGAGGCCACAATCGGCGCCACGATCAGGCTGGTCTTGTCACCCACGCCCCCGGTGGAATGCTTATCCACGCGAAAACCGAAAATAGCGGAAAAGTCGAGCTTCTCCCCCGAGTCCCGGATGGCAAAGGTCAACTCCGCCGTCTCCTCCGGGGTCATGCCCACAAAACAGATCGCCATCAGAAGCGCCGACGCCTGATAGTCGGGAATCTCCCCCGCCACATAGCCCTCGATAAAAGCGTAAATCTCCTCGCGGGAAAGCGCCTGTCCGCTCTTCTTTTTCTGAATCAGATCGTACATCCGCATAAACAGGATACCTCCATCATTTTTTCGGCGCCGAACCGCTTCCGAACAAATTGTCCGGCCCGAAGGCCAGGGGAAGAAGCTCCCCTAAGGAAAAGCTTCGGAGCTCCTCCCCGTTTCCCAAAAGAATCCGGAAATCGGGCGTACAGAACTCGCGCATCACCTGCCGACAGACCCCGCAGGGAGCGGTCAGGACCGAAGACTGGCCCACCCGGCCGCCGGTGATTGCAATAGCGGAAAACTTCCGCTCCCCCGCCGCAATCGCGGAAAAGAAGGCGGTACACTCGGCACACACCGTAGAGCCCAAGGCGGCGTTTTCAATATTGCAGCCGGTATAAACATTTCCTTCTTCGGTGAGAAGCGCCGCCCCTACCGAGAAGCCCGAATAGGGCGAATACGCTCTTTCCCGTGCCTTCTCGGCCATAAGCATCAGTTCCTTATCGGTCATAACAAACTCCTTTGCCGGTCCAACCGGCATCCGGTCCTTCCCGGAAAAACAAAAAACTCACGCCTCCGCGATCGAGAGCGCCACCTCGATCATCTGCCCGAAGGAGGACTGACGTTCCTCCACCGTCATTTTTTCCTCGGTATGAATAAAGTGATCGCTGACGGTGCAGAGACAGAGGGCGCGCTTGCCCGCCCGGGCGGCGTTGCAGTAGAGGGCAGCCGATTCCATCTCCACCCCCAGCACCCCCATCTTCGCCCAGTCCATATCCCGTCCCGACTGGTTGTAGAAGGTATCCGAGGAAAAGACATTGCCCACCATATAGCCCACACCCGCCTTTTCGCAGGCCTCCGCCGCCCGGCGAACCAGCGTAAAGTCGGCAATGGGACAGAAGGTACCGGGCAGCTCGAACTGATCGGCATAGTTCGAATTGGTGCAGGCGCCCATGGCGATCAGGATATCCCGCAGGTGAAGGTCCTTGTGGAAGGAGCCGCAGGAGCCCACCCGGATGATGCTCTCCACGCCGTAGAAGTGGTAGAGCTCATAGGAATAGATGCCGATGGCCGGCTGCCCCATGCCCGAGGCCATCACCGAAACCCTTTTCCCCCGATAGGTGCCGGTATAACCCTGCACGCCCCGCACATCGTTCACAAGCACCGGGTTCTCAAGGTAGGTCTCGGCGATGAATTTCGAGCGGAGAGGGTCACCGGGCATCAGAACGGTTTTCGCAAAATCGCCCTCCCGGGCGGAAATATGAGGTGTCGGCATAATCAGTATCCTTTCTTATCGTCGCCTGCCCCGGAAGGAAGCTCCGAAGCGCCTCGGTTCATTCTCTCTCTGGCCGCCTTCACAAGGCGGCTGGTGCCCAGCCGGTCGGCGCCGGCGGCGATCATTTCTTCCGCATCTTTCAGGGAGGAGATGCCGCCCGCCGCCTTTACCTTGACGGCCTCTCCCACTGAGGCGCGAAGCAGCGCAACATCCTCTCTTGTGGCGCCGCCCCCCGCAAAGCCGGTGGAGGTCTTGATATAATCGGCGCCGGCTTCTGTCACAATCGCCGCTGCCCGCCGTTTTTCCTCCTCGGTCAAAAGACAGGTCTCGATAATCACCTTGAGGATTTTATCGCCGCAGGCCGCCTTAACCGCCTTGATTTCATCAAGTACAAAAGCATCGTCCCCCGCCTTTAAGGCGCCGATGGGAATCACCATATCGATCTCGTCGGCCCCGGCGGCAATCGCGTCCTTTGTTTCAAAGACCTTGACCGCCGTGGTGGCATAGCCGTTCGGAAAGCCGATGACGGTACAGAGCCTCAGCTTATCTTTCACATACTCCCGCGCCTGTTTCACATAACAGGGCGGGATACAGACGGTGGCGGTACCGAAGGCCATTCCCTCGTCGCAGAGCGCCCGCACCTCCTCCCAGGTGGCGGTCACGGCAAGCTGCGTGTGGTCGCAGCGGGACAGTATTTCATGAATTTCCATTTGAATTCCTTTCTGCAAAAGGTTTGTCTGCAAAGAATTTGACGGGATATTTTCTCTCGCCCATAAGAGAAGCGCATCCCGCTCATTGGGAAGCTCCCCTTCTACGACGAGGTCAAGAAGGCGCTTCAGGGTAAGTCCCACTTCCCGGCCGGGCTTCATGCCAAGGGATAAAAGATCGTCTCCGTTCAGAGCAAGATCGCGGAGTGAAAAGCACTCTTGCCTTGCAAGGATGTCGTCGGCCAGTGCTTCGATAGAAGAAATGACCGCCTGCCGATCCTGATAAGCGGGATGCTGCGCCAGATTGTCGGCCCGCTTCAACAGAAGCAGTTTTTTGAAAAATGCCGGCGTCATCCTGCCGAGGGCACGCTTGACCCCTTTTTCGGTCGCCTCAATGGGAAGATCGTGCCACTTGACAAGGCGGACGATCTCCTCTTTCCCGGCGCTGTCCCATTTTAAGCGGGTCAGCGCCGCCTCGGCAAGAGCTGCACTGCGGGCGGCGTGTCCGTAGAAATGCCCTGTCCCTTCTTCATCCAGAGAAAACGTCTGGGGTTTTCCCGCATCGTGAAAAAGTCCTGCCATCCGAAGGTTCGGATCGGCGGGAAGCGCCGCCACGGTATATGCTGTGTGCGTGAGCACATCGTAACAATGATGCCGGTTTCGCTGGTCAAAGCCCTTCATGGGGAGAAGCTCGGGCAGCACCACGCCTAACATATTGGTATACTGCAAAAGAACCCGGAGGACATCCTTTCCGGAGAGGAGCTTTTTCAGCTCGGCCGCCACCCGCTCCGCCGAGATCTTAAGAAGTCTTCCCGAAAGAAGCCGGGCGGCGGCTTCGGTTTTCTCCTCTAACGAAAAACCGAGAACCGAGGAGAAACGAAGTGCCCGCAGAATCCGCAGGGCATCCTCCGAAAAGCGCCGCTCCGGCTCCCCTACCGCGCGGATCCGGCCCCGCGCCAGATCGGCCTGCCCGCCGAAGGGGTCCACAAGACCGGTACGCGCCTCAAAGGCCATGGCATTGATGGTAAAATCCCGCCGCGAAAGATCCTCCGAGAGGGAGCGTGTGAAGGCCACCGCATCGGGGTGACGGCCGTCCGAATAGCCCGACTCCCTGCGGAAGGTGGTGATCTCGAGAGGCATCCCCTCCGCGAGAAGGGTCAGCGTCCCGTGCTTTAGCCCAGTTTCGATAAGCTTCCCATGGCCAGCCTCATCGGCAAAGAGCGCCTTGACCTCTTCGGGCGTCGCGGAAGAGGCGATATCAAAATCCCCCGGCTCGACACCAAGCAGCGCATCCCGCACACAGCCTCCCACGAGATAGGCTTCATAGCCCGCCGCAAAGAAGCGATCGAGCACCTTTTGTACCGCGGCGGGAGGATGGGGCTTCCGGTCGTCTGCCAAAGCTATCTTGTCATGCAACATTGCTTTCTCCTCCCGCTTTTTAGATTAACATGCTCGGAAAGCTATCAACTGATCAGTCAAAATAATAGGGTTTTCCGGTCTTGGCCGACTCGTAGATGCCCTCTAAAATCCGGGTGACGCAGAAGGCCTGCTCCGGCTTGGTGATGGGAGAGGCACCTCCGCGAACCGCCTCGATCCAGAGGCGTGCTTCCAGCTCTGCCTCCGATTCGCCGGCATGCCCATCGTTGAAGGCTGCGCCCCCTGCCCGGAAGCTGGGACGGGTCACATACTGGCGGCCGTTGTGAATGCCGTTGATCCGCAGACCGTCGTTCATATCCGCACCCGCCTTGGTGCCCGAAATCGCGGTCACCGCCTCCCGCACATCCAGCGTATTGAGCGCCCAGGCCGACTCTAAAATGATCGTCGCTCCGTTTTCCATGACGATAAATCCGAAGGCGCTGTCCTCCACGGTGAACTTTTCGGGATCCCAATTGCCCCAGACATTGCCCTGCTCTCTGTCCTTGTTGAGCTTATGATAGGTAGTGCCCACGCAGTATTTCGGCTTATAGTTGTCCATCATCCAAAGCGTCAGGTCGAGGGCGTGGGTACCGATGTCGATCAGCGGACCGCCGCCCTGCTCCTCTTCGTTGAGAAAGACACCCCAAGTGGGAACCGCCCGGCGGCGAAGCGCCGTGGCCTTGGCAAAATAGATCTCACCGAACACGCCCTTCTCGGCCTCCTCCTTCATGTAGAGCGAATCGGGACGGAAGCGGTTCTGATAGCCAATGGTGAGAAGCTTGCCGCTCTTCTTGGCGGCATCCAGCATCTTTTCCGCTTCGGCGGAATTGATGGCCATGGGCTTTTCGCACATGACATGCTTGCCCGCTTCGAGAGCGGCCACCGTGATGGTGCTGTGAGAGCGGTTGGGTGTGCAGACATGCACCACGTCGATGGCGGGATCCTTCAGGAGTTCCTTATAGTCGGTATAGACCGCCGCTTCGGGCGTGCCGTATACCGCCGCGGCTTCCTCGGCACGCTCCGGGATAATATCGCAGAACGCCACCATCTGGCAGCCCTCCACCTTCTGAAGAGAGGGCATATGTTTGCCGTTGGCAATGCCGCCGCATCCGATGATTCCTACCTTAACCATTGTTTTTTCCATGATAAAAACCTCCGATTTCCGGTATATTTTCCATTTCCTTCACTATAGCATTTTTTCCCCGGAATTTCAATGGTTTTTTCGCAATCGCAGTAAATAAACAAAGGGTTCTGAAAATTTTTCAAGCTTCCTTTTCCGGAGCTGCGGACATACTTTTCCCCTTGCCGACGCATACTGCATAAAAAGAAAATCATTTTTTATCGATCCGAAAAGGAGAATCCCAATGGCAAAACAAGGCATGAAACGCCCGGAAGTCACCCACACCGAGGCAAAAAATACCCTCCCGCCGGTTCCCGAGCTTCAGGGAGCCGCCAAACGAAAAAAAGCTCCGGTCAAGGAAAAGAAAGAGGGCAAGAACTGAGCCATGCCGCCTGAAAATCATCCGGGGCAGTCGCCCGGCTCGCTCTGGGAGAAGACCTCCCTTCCGTCTTTTCCCGCCCTCAAGGGTGAGGTATCGACCGATGTCCTTATCATTGGCGGCGGCATGGCAGGCCTCCTCACCGCCTATTTTCTCAAACAGGCCGGTGTCTCCTTTATTCTGGCAGAAAAAGATAGGATCGCCAGTGGGGTCACCAAGAATACCACCGCCAAAATCACCTGGCAGCATGGCCTTCTCTATCAGAAGCTGGCGGGTCGCTTCGGCCTTTCGGGGGCGCGCCTCTATTACGAGGCCAACCGAAACGCCCTCCGGCGCTACGAAGCGCTCTGCCAAACGATCCCCTGCCATTTTGAAAAAAAGGACAACTATATTTATTCCCGGAAAAACCGCAAAAAGCTCGAAAAAGAGCTGGACACCTTAGAAAAAATCGGAGCGCCCGCCTTCTTCCGCGAAAATCTGCCTCTTCCTCTCTCCACCGTCGGCGCGGTTGGCGTGCGAAATCAGGCAGAGTTTCACCCGCTGGAATTTCTCTCCGGTCTGGTAAAGGATCTTCCGATCTATGAGAACACCTTTGTCCGGGAGATGAAGGGGACCGACGCTTATACCGATCACGGCGTGATTCACGCAGGGCGCGTGATCGTTACCACCCACTTTCCCTTTCTGAATAAGCAGGGCGGTTTTTATCTCAAGCTCTATCAGCACCGTTCCTATGTCATCGCGCTGGAAAACGCCCAAGACCTCGACGGCATGTACCTCGACGAGGAGGAAAAGGGGCTCTCCTTCCGAAACTATGAGAACCTACTTCTCCTCGGAGGCGGCAGCCACCGCACGGGAAAGAAGGGCGGCAACTGGGAGGAGCTGCGCCGCTTTGCCAAAGAAGCCTACCCAAATGCCCGTGAAGTCGCCTTCTGGGCCACGCAGGACTGCATGAGCCTTGACGGCATGCCTTATATCGGCCGGTACGCTCTGAACAGCCACGACTTCTATGTGGCAAGTGGATTTAACAAATGGGGCATGACCGGCAGCATGCTGGCCGCCGAGCTGCTCTGCGGCGAAATCACCGGCCAAAAACACAACTATGAGGGGCTGTTTGATCCCGCCCGCAGCATCCTTCATCCACAGCTGTTCTTAAACGGAGCGGAGGCGATTATCAACCTTCTGACCCCCACTAAAAAGCGCTGCCCTCACCTAGGATGCGCCCTGAAGTGGAACGCCGCCGAGCGGACTTGGGACTGTCCCTGTCACGGCTCCCGCTTTGACCCGGAGGGCAGTCTTCTCGAAAACCCGGCCAACGGCGACTGCCCCTCGCTGAAAAAAGAAAAATAACCAAAATCCCAACACCGAGCGCCCTCAACGAAAAAGGACAGAAGTAATACTAACGCCACATAAGGAAGTTTCAGGATACGATGTAACTCAATAAAATGGGTTACATCGTTTTCTTACTTGCGGAAACTGTCCCCTGCTTTTTATGGTATGAATTTAAAGGAAGATGGAAAATGCTATCTTTATCCGAAAGTGTATGCGCGCGGCGTCAGGTAATTTATGCGACTTGTCGCTGTAGTTTCATTGTTGTAAAAACATTTCAAAAGCAATGTCTGCCCGTTCAAACGGAAATTTTTCTTTGTCAACCGGCATTTCAATAAATCCAAACTTTCTGTAAAGATGTACCGCTTGAACACATTTACGGTTTGATACGATTATTATCCTTTCAACGCCTTGTTCTCTTGCATAATCAATGCAAGCTTTAAAACATGCACTTCCTGCACCCGTTCCCGTATACATTCCTTTGGCGGCAAACTTCATAATTTCCCAATCACCGTCATCTCTGGGGGCTATCATACAGCAAGCCATAACATCGTTATTATCATCCAGAGCGAAGAAAATTTGACCGCCATTCTCTATAGATGGCTCGATGTTGGCAAGTTCACGCTCATCTTCGGGTTCCATTACAAACATAGAGGAAATCCAAAGCTTGTTCATCTCGATAAAGTCATTTTTGTATTCGGGACTGTATGATACGATTTTCATTTTCTATACCTTCTTTCTCAATAAATCCATTACAATTTCAAGTGCTGCATACATTTTGTGTTGCTCCTCAACAGATAGGTGAGCCAGTATATTGCCGATTTCATTGTTGGAGTCTCGAATAAATTCCAATGTCCGTTCTTTGCCTTTGCTGGTCAAATACAAGTCATAGGCACGCTTATCTGTGCTCGACGTTTTTTTAATGATATAACCGCTTTTTTCATGTGAGGAAATAATCTTGCTCAGGTAACTTTTGTCTATATTCATTTTCTCGGCAATATGGGCGGCATTGCATCCTTCATTTTCGTATATTTCAAAGAACACCCTTGCTTCTGGCACAGAATATTCAGAACCGAGATAGTGATTGCCGAGCAATTTCATTGTCGGCATATATAGTCTGTTAAATTCCCGTACCTTTGAAATCAGTTTACTGTTTTGCATTTCAAGCTTCCTATTCCGTGAAAAATGTTATCTATATTATAACTAAAAAAGTGGAATTTGTCAACTAAATTGCAAGAAATAGCGGCAAGGATTATTCCATGCCGCCATTCAACATTTTGCGTAAATAAGGTCTGCGCTGCCTTTTTGCCTTTGCAACGCCCAATAAAGTCGCATTTTATTATTCTTTTCAAATTACTTCCTTATGTGGCATTGACAAATGCTTCTGTCCTTTTTCGTTTTCATATCTTTTCAATTTTCAGATAATCCAGGCCATAGAAATATCCGGCAGAAGACTTATTCTTTCCCACAACCTTTGCGGTCAGCTCGTGAAATCCCTTGGTAAGACG
>CAZGQH010000004.1:0-16921 GCA_964527575.1 uncultured Lachnospiraceae bacterium | reverse complement strand
CCGCCGTGGCGGCCATCGATTTTATCAAGGAGCACGGCGGCAAAAAGATCAAGTTCATGTGCCTGATCGCGGCTCCCGAGGGGCTGAAGACTCTGTCCGAGGCACATCCCGATGTTTCGATCTACTGCGCCCATCTCGACGAGCGTCTCAATGAGAAGGGCTATATCCTGCCCGGACTCGGGGATGCCGGCGACCGTCTCTTTGGTACGCTTTGAGAGATTTAATAAGAAAAAAGGATACGGTGTAACGCTGTAAAGGGGGTTACACCGTATCTTTTTGTCATGTTGCTGCCAAGCAAAAGTCTGGAGGATTGTTCGGTATTTCCTCCCTATCTGCCTCAGGAAGACAGCAAAATGAAAATAGCGGCAAGGATTTTCCCTGCCGCCGATCATGATTTTTATATTACTGTATATCCTTCTTCGTGTATTTCCAGAAAGAGATCATAATGCCGCCGACACCGATGATTGCACCGATGGCAACCATTCCCCCGTTCAGGCTGCCGTTTGATACAATGTCGGCACCCTCGCAGTATCCAAACGGCGTTATGTACTTCAGAAACCCGGCTACATCCGCAATGTTTGCAATCAGATTCAGAAGATACATCATGGCAGCGATACCAAGTCCTATACCCGCGCTGCCTTTGCGAAGAAAAGCCGAAATCCCAAAGCAAATACCCGCCAGTTCGATCTGGAGCAGATAGTAGGCGAGATGCAAAAGACTGATTTTTTTTAAGGGGACGGTCTCCCCAATAGCGGCGATGGAACCGACAGAAAGGGCATAGAGAATGAGATTCATAGCTGTAATTTGAATCAGTACACTAAGCAGCTTTTCCGTAACAATCCTTTTGCGGCTGACCGGATGTGTCAGCAGAAATTCTGCCGTTTTGGCTCGTTCCTCTTTGCTGAGAATCCCGACTGCACAAAGCGCCGCATAAAATGCTCCGCCGAGTCCCAAAATATTGCCGCACTCAACCGCATAAAACCCGATGAGCGTCCCAAAGTTCAGACGGTCCATACCGAAGGCCTCAGTAAAAGACCCCATGGAGGCGAACATATCGTTGACACTGTCCATCTGTCCCTTCATTTCCGGGAAGAGAAAAATGCAGATCGCAAGAAGAAATCCTATGGAAGCCGTCCATATCCAAAATGAGGTTTGGCCCTGCCTCAGTTCGTGTTTTACAAGCGTCATACCGTCTTGCCGTCCTTTTCGTAATAATGCAGGAACACTTCTTCAAGATCCGGTTCCGTAATCGTAAGATCCTTCACCTGCCCGGATGACAGCGCGCCAAGCAGGCGGCTCATGTCGCCGCTGTAAAGAAAGCTGACCGACCCTTCGGTATCTTTTCTGTCCCGCACACCGTCCAGCTGCTCTGTGTTAACCATGCCGTGAATCGTAATGCGCTTTGTATTGGTTCTCGAAAGGACCTCTACACGGTCACATGCCATGATTTTCCCGTCACGGATAATGGCCGCACGGGTACAGTTATGCTGAATTTCCGAGAGGACATGGCTGGATAAGAAAATCGTTGCGCCCTCCCTGTTTCTCTCTCGCAGAATGTCAAAAAATTCTCTTTGCATCAGGGGATCGAGGCCGCCGGTCGGCTCGTCCAGAATCAAAAGGTCGGGCCGATGCTGCAACGCACAGACAATGGAGACCTTTTTTCTGTTACCGAATGACAGCTCATCGATCTTTCGGGAGAGATCCAGCTGTAAACGCTCACAGAGCAATTCTGATTCGGCGGAGCAATCGGTCTTCCGCAAGCCGGCCGACAGCTTCAATATGTCTTTCACTTTCATTCCTTGGTAAAGTAATGCCTCCGCGGGAAGATAACCGATATTCTGCAAAACCGATTCTTTTTCTTTTGTGATATCTTTCCCGAATATCCTTGCGCTGCCGGAGGTGGGGGCAATCAGCCCGAGCAAGGTCCGGATGGTCGTGGATTTACCGGCGCCGTTGGGCCCGATGAAGCCGAAGAACTCGCCTTGCGCTACCGTCAGGTCAAGGTCAAGGATCCCTCTTGCCTTCCCGTAGTATTTCGTAAGCTTTGCCGTTTTCATGATTTCCATATTCCGTCACTCTTTTCGAAGATAGATGCTCTTCCAGAAATTCATCAGTCTGGAGAAGCCTTTTTTCATCTGCTCCATATCCACATGGCCCCGCTGAACCATCTCCCAAATGTACCCTTCGGAAGCCAAATACATTTCCCGGTACATCATCGGAATATCCAGTCCGGGAATAAACTGCTCCGGATCCATATTCATCCGTGTCTTGTCCGCTTTCAGATTAAAATACTTATGGTAGCTTTTCTGAACGGCGGCGGAAATTTCAGCATCCTTTTCATAAAATGCTTTGATTGTAAAGTTTGCCATGTCGGGATAGAGACGAATGAGTTCCATCTTGGCCTGCATCCCTTTTTCCATGCTTTCAAAAAGATCTTTTTGTCCGTAGCAGCCGTACTTGGTCAGATATTCGATGGTGATCTCTGCACATCTGTCCCACAGAAACAGATACAGCTCTTTTTTGTTGTGAAAATAATGAAAGAGCAGGGATTTGCTGATGCCCGCCGCATCCGCAATCTCACTCATCGGGCTGTTTTTATAAGAGTTTTGCGAAAATACCCGATAGCCTGCGTTAATGATTGCCTGCTGCTTTTCTGCTGGCAGGGAAAAGAACCTTTCGTTCATCGCACAATCTCCGTTAACCGAATCGGTCAAATATAGGATAACGCCGTTGACCGATTTTGAGAAGACCCTTTTTTGAAAAATTATTTTCCTAACAGAAAAGACACCGGGAAAAGTATTTCGGTCTTTCTCGGTGTCTTTTGTTTTGGCAGCGCCCATAAAGTAGTATTTTCGGATTCCTTCCCTTATGCGGCGTTGGTATTGGCAAAGTTTTTTGGGATTCGGACTGAAGGTTTGAAAACACTTCAGATCCTGTTTTTTATTCAGAGAACATGCAGGGCAAAAAGCAATGAGAGGGTGGCGGCAAGTATGTAGTCGTAATCGGTGGCAAAGGAGCAGGGGGTGGCGCGGTATTCGGCGTGCAGGGCGGTGAAATCGAAGACCGCCGGCTCCATGCGGGCCGTGGGCGTTTTTTCTGCCAGGAAGCGTTCCACAAAGTAGAAGTGGAAGCGATCCTCATATTCCACGTGATCGGACAGGTCGCCGCCAAAGTTGGGATTGTGAGCAAAGGTGAAGGCGTCGGTCAGGTAGTGAATCAGCACGCCCAGCCGGAAAAAGAAGAGCGCGCCCCGTCTTTGTCCGGGGAAGAGGGTGAGTTTGCGGAACAGGCGGGCGATCTTTTTGTCGATCACCGGCAGGTCATGTCCGTTGCAGTGCCATTTACGGGCGGGAGGAGCTGTTCTTTCTGCCGGAAGCAGTTCATTGGCAGTACCGGCCGTCGAGCATAAGGGCACTTTGGCAGTCTCGGCCGAGCGGGCCAGATGGGTGAAAAAATTGAGGTCGGGCTCTACACAGCCAAGGCGGAAAGCGGTGCGGCAGAGCGGATGAACAGACAGATAGGACGCCAGATGGGCGGCAAAAAAGCGATGGGTGAGAGTTCTCATGAATAGACCGTTTACCTCACTGTCAGATTTTTTATGGGTGGGAGGTGGGGGAAAGAAGGCTGCCGATCAGCCGGGATCCGTCGACCTTCGTGAGCCGGACGGGAAGAAGCCTGTTGTGAAGCTCCTCTTCTGTTTCAACCGCTACTTCAAGAAAGTTTGCGGTGTGGCCGACCGCCAACCCTTCTTCGTTATCTTCGAAGAGAACCTCCACCTCTTTTCCCACATAGGAGGCCAGCAGCTTATCCCGCATCTTCTCCCGCAGAGAAGCGAGGGCTTTCTCCCGGGCGGCTTTGACCTTGCCGGGAACTTGGTCGGGCAGGCCGGCGGCCTCGGTGCCGGGACGGGGGGAAAAGGCGAAGATGTGGAAATCGAGAAGGGTGAGCGATTCGACAAAGGCGAGGGTTTCAGCAAAATCCCCGTCGCTCTCGCCGGGGAAGCCGGCGATCAGATCGGCGGTAAAGGTAGCTTCGGGAAGAGAGGCGCGCAGAGCATCCACCGCTTCCTTAATCTGTGCGGTATTGCTCCTTCGCCGCATGGCGCGCAGGGTTTTGTCGCAGCCGCTCTGCAGCGAGAGATGAAAATGAGGACAAAGATGCTTTATTTTTACAAGCTTTTCAAGAAAGGCCGGGCGAAGCAGTGCCGGGTCGAGGGAGCCCAGGCGTATCCGGGCAAGGCCGGGGATCCCGTCGAGAGCGGCCAGCAGGTCGGCAAGATCGCAGCTCAAGTCCTTGCCGTAGGCGGAGATTTCAATGCCGGTGAGAACAATCTCCCGGTAGCCGGCCGCCGCAAGGCCGCGGGCCTCGGCCAAAACCGCTTCTTGGGGTTTGGAACGCACGGCTCCCCTGGCCTTGCGGATAATGCAGTAGGCGCAGTGGGAATCACAGCCGTCCTCAATCTTGATGTAGGCGCGGGTGCGCTCACTCTTATAGATAGTCATGGCTTCAAAGTCGGTGAGGGAAAAGCTGTCTGCGGAAGGGTCTTCCCCCCGCGATACTTCGGAAAAGTGCGAAAGAATTGCTTCCACCGCCTGCATCTTCCTTCCGTTGCCGCAGATAAAGCAGACACCTTTCAGGGGCGTGAGCGCGGCGGGGTGAAGCTGTGCGGCACAGCCGGTCACGACAAGATAGCCTTCCGGCGAAAAGGCTGCCGCCCGCCGGATCATCTGGCGGACTTTGCGCTCGGCCTCGGCAGTGACGGCGCAGGTGTTGAGAATCGTGGCATCGGCGCGGGTTCCGAAGGGAACGACCTCCCAGCCGGCCTCGGTCAGAGCTTCGGCCATGGCCTCACTCTCGTATTGATTGACCTTGCAGCCGAGGGTGCAGAAGGAAACTTTCATGAAATGCGGTCCTTTGCTTTGGTTTCGGAGGAATCTATCCCTCTCCATTTTATATTGTAGCATAAAATCCGATCAGAGTAAAGAACTTTTTGTTCGGCTGCCCGCTTTTTTTATCGGGGGAGAAACGCGTTTCGGGCAAATCCTTTTTCACTGAAAAAGGGACTGGACAAAAGACAGTTTTTGTGGTAAAATAAAAACAAATTTCGGCGTTATCCAGTAAAAATAAGAAAGGCTATCCTATGAAACTATGCAGAATGCTCGCTCTGGTCCTGGCCATGGCGATGATTTTGACCTTCTTTGCCGCCTGCAGCGACGGCCAAGATACCACCGTCGGCTCGGATACCAGCGATCCGACCGGCACTACCAGCGATCCGACCGGCACTACCGGCGATCCGACGGGCACCACCGGTGATCCGACCGGTACTACCGACGATCCGGCGGATACCGATACCCCCGGCAGCAGCGAAACGCCGGGCGGCGATAAGGATCCCGACGATCTTCTCCGCGGGCTTCCCGACAAGATGCCGGTGATCCGTCTCAACACGCACAACGAGCCCATCGTATCGAAGGATTACTACATCGAGGGTCTTCTGTCGGTGGAGAACACCGAGGAACAATGGGCGCTGGACGAGGCAGCGATCGAGATCCGCGGGCGGGGCAACTTTTCCTGGATCGATATCCAGGACAAGAAATCCTATCGGATCAAATTTGCCGAAAAGACCAATCTGCTGGGGCAGGGCGCCGGACCCGCCCGCTCCTGGACGTTGATAGCGATCCACTGCGACAAATCGCTGCTTCGGAATGCGGCGGCCTATAAGCTGGCCGACAGCCTTTCGGGAATCGATTACTCCTCTTCGATCCGCTTTGCCGAGCTCTACCTCAACGGGGAGTATCAGGGGGTCTATCAGGTCTCCGAACAGATGCAGGTGCAGGATTACCGGGTGAATGTGGATGACACCGTCGACGGTTACGACATCGGCTTCTTGGTGGAGCTGGATAAGCTGGCCGAGGATGTGATTATTACAGACGGGTTTAATACATACGAGGTCAAGAGTGAGACCCGGACTTCCGAGCAGCTGGCCTTTATCGAAGGCTATATCACCGATTCCTATTACGCGGTTCTCAGCGGGGACAGGGAAGCGGTGGAGGAAATGATCGATCTCGATTCGGTGGTGGACACCTATATTGTGGAGGAGGTCTTCAAGAACCTGGATGTGGGCTGGGGCTCCTTCTATATGTACCGGGATGTGGGCGGCAAGCTCTTCTTCGGACCGGTCTGGGACTTTGATCTGGCCGGGGGCAATGCCGATGCCAACGACCGGAATCCCACTTTCCCCTTGCCGGAATATATCTATGTGGGCAGCGACAGCTACGGCTATTCGCAGCAGCATAGCTGGTTTATCGAGCTTTGCCGGCTGGATTGGTTCAACGAGATGGTGAAGAAGCGCTGGAGCGAGATCACCGAGGAGCTGAATGCCATTCCCGCTTTCGTGCGGGCGGCGGCAAAGCTCTATTCCGCGGAATTCGACCGGAACTTTGAGAAATATCCGATCTTTGACGAGAAGATCAACCGGGAGCCTGCGGCGGTCATGGCGCTCAAGAGCCACGCCGAGCAGGCCGAGTATCTGGCCAAGTGGCTGGAGCAGCGCATCGCCTGGCTGGACGATTATTTCGCTGGCAAGGTAGAGGGCGAGCCGAGCAAGCCCGGCAAGTTCGAGTGCTCGGGCGGAGAGGGAACCAGAACCTCGCCCTACCTCATTTCCAAGCCTGCCGATTTCTACTCCTTTACGCAGGCGATGTATTACGGTGAGACCTTTGCAGGCAAGTACTTCCTGCAGACCGCCGAGCTCGATCTGACTGCCGTTATCGGTTACCGCGGCACCGGAGCCGCCGGCAGCTTCGGCGGCCTCTACGACGGCGGCGGCCACAAGATTCACGCGGTGATCGCCGGTAACGATGAGTGTGTCTTCCCCTATGTGACCGGCGTGGTCATGAACCTGATTACCACCGGCTCGGTGACCAACAGCACCCAGGCGGCGGGGATCTCCCGTTCGATTCGCCGGGAGGGTGCGATCCTCAACTGCATGTCCACCATGGCGCTGACCTCGACCTATCAGAATGCCGGCGGCATCGTCGCTTCCAATCAGGCGGGCGGCGGTATCGTCTCGGGCTGTATTTTCGCGGGAACGCTGTCGGCTGCCGAGGCCAGCGGCACGATCAATGTCTTTATGGATGGTCGTGGCGGCACCTTCAGCTACAATTACTACCGGGCGGGGACTGAGGGAACCAGCGTGGGCGAAGAGGCTGCCTTCACGGCCGAAGAGGGCAAGACGCTTCACGAGACTCTCAACCAAAACCTTGCCAAGGTGGCGGAGCTTGTCCGCGGCAGCAATCTTTGCCGCTGGACGGCCGGAGAAAACGGCCTTCCTGTGATGGAGACCAAATAAAAACGGGTTTAAAAGACCGGACAGCTTTTGCTGTCCGGTCTTTTCGTGTGGAGAATAAAATGGTATAGGGGCAGGGAGAGGGAGGAATTTTTGGGACATTCACGGCTTCTTTCGGTTCTCGACGCCTTGTTGTTTACAACTTAGAAAATCATAGGATCGATAAGTTGCTTTGTTGGATGTTCATGCAAGGAAATCAGATTGTGAGATTTGGTTTGTTCGGCTTTTGCTTTTTTAAAAGCTGGGAAAGACAGACAAGTCGGTCGTTCTGAATAAAAAAACGGAAAATCGGTCAGAATTTGGGTAGACATTTAGAAAAGTGTCCGCGGTATGCTTTCGCTTTTTTGCGAAAGGATAAGGATGAGGCGTCGACCCTTGGGGGAGAAAACCGATGCCTCAGGAGAGGATACATCATGACCGATTATTTTCGAAAAATCCGGGCAAAAAGGCGGGCGCTCTTTTGGGAGCCGGAGGCGGAAAGAGCGAGGGCGAAGGGAAAAGCGAAAGCCGGCCGCTCCATGCGGCCGGGCGGTCCGGATTTTGCAGACAGCTCTGCAGATAAATCTGCAGATAATTTTGTGGATAAACCTGCAGACAACTTTGCAGACGATTTTGCAGATAAAACTGCGGAAAAGATAGACAGACGGTGCAAAGCGGCCGGTGAGGAAAGGGCAGCGGGAATAGTCCGTCCTGCCGAAAGCGCTCAACATTGCGATATGCGGGAGTCTGACGGGACGACTGCATCTTCCGAAACGAGCGATTCGGTCAGAGCATTCGGTTCGGGCGGCGACTCCGGTTCGGGCGATGGCTTCGAGACAGACGGCGGCTCCGGGACAGTCAAAGCTTCCGGGATGATGGAAGCCTCCGAAGAGATCGGCGTGCTCGACTCTTTTGCAATTTACACCCCTTCCGGTACGATCGGCTCGGCTGCCGATCCGGCCGATCCGATGGCTGACCGGGAGAAGACCATCGATGAGGCCGTCAACGAGACCATCGATGAGACCGTGGACGAGGCTATCGATGAGGATGCTTTTGACTTCCGGCGGCAGTATTCCGAGGAAGCCTATCGGAATTTTTTTGAACGCTTTGAGATAAACTCCCGCAAGCGCTATGCCTACCGGTTTGTCAAACGCAGCTTCGATATCGTCATCTCCTTCACCGCCCTGATTCTTCTGTCTCCCCTCTTCGTGGTGGTGGCGGTGGCGGTGAAGGTCGACTCCAAGGGACCGGTCTTTTTTACCCATCTGCGGATGGGAAGGGGCGGCAAGCCCTTCAAATGCTATAAATTCCGCTCCATGCGGGTGGAGGCGCCCCGGGACCGTGCCAAGGGGGACTTTTCCGACCGGGAGCTCTATCTGACCCGGGTGGGTCGTCTGCTTCGCCGCCTGAGTATCGACGAGCTTCCCCAGCTCTTCTGCTGTCTTGTGGGGACCATGTCGCTGATCGGCCCCCGACCGGTGGTGCTCACCGAGACCGAGCTCATTGAGGACCGCCGGGCTTTGGGCGCCTACAGCCTTCGTCCGGGGCTTTCGGGCTACGCCCAAGTGCGCTGCCGGGATGAGGTGCAGGGAAAGAACAAGGCGATTCTCGATGCCATCTATGTAAAAAACGCCTGTCCGTGGCTCGATGGGAAGCTGATGTTCCTCACCCTCGGCTGTGTCATCAGCCGGCGGGGCAACAGCTCGGAGCCTGTCCGCTGCCGCAAGCCGGCCGGTCTTTAAACTTTTTGCAAAATTCAGGAAGAATTCTTGATTTTATAGAAAGTGTATGCTATACTGTGAGGGAAATAAAAGGAATCCTGCCGGAACGGTTCGCTTCCCCCGCAGGGTGAGAAAGGCAGAATCAGACAGAATGAAAATTACAAACGATATTCGGTATGTGGGTGTCAATGACCACGAGATCGATCTTTTTGAAGGACAGTATGTGGTACCGAACGGAATGGCCTACAACTCCTATGTCATTCTGGACGAAAAGATCGCAGTAATGGATACGGTGGACGCCCGCTTTACCCATGAATGGCTGGACAACCTTCAGAGTGTCCTCGGTGACCGGAGTCCGGACTATCTCATTGTGCAGCATATGGAGCCCGACCATTCGGCCAACATCGCCAACTTCATGGCGGTATATCCCAAGGCCAAGATTGTGGCGAATGCGAAGACCTTCGGAATGATTGCCGCTTTCTTTGAAAATCTCGATCTTGCCGGCCGACAGGTGGTGGTGGAGAACGGGGGGACGCTCTCCCTCGGCCGCCATCAGCTGACCTTCGTCTTCGCTCCCATGGTTCACTGGCCGGAGGTGATGGTGACCTATGACAGCGCCGACAAGGTGCTCTTCTCGGCGGACGGCTTCGGCAAGTTCGGTGCTCTCGATGTAGAGGAGGACTGGGCCTGTGAGGCGCGCCGCTATTACATCGGCATTGTGGGCAAGTACGGCGCTCAGGTGCAGGCACTGCTCAAGGCGGCGTCCGGTCTGGATATTGCGGTCATCTGCCCCCTGCACGGGCCGGTGCTCACCGAAAATCTCAGCTATTATCTGGGGCTCTACAACATCTGGTCCTCCTACGGGGTGGAGAGCGAGGGCGTGATGATCGCCTACACCTCGGTCTACGGCAACACCAAGAAGGCGGTGGAGCTTCTGGCCGAAAAGCTGAGGGAAAAGGGCTGTCCGAAGGTTGTGGTCACCGATCTTGCCCGCTGCGATATGGCGGAGGCGGTGGAGGATGCCTTCCGTTACGGCAAGTTGGTGCTGGCCACCACCACCTACAATGCCGAAATCTTTCCCTTTATGCGTAACTTCATCGAGCACCTCACCGAGCGGAATTTCCAGAACCGGACGGTGGGTTTGATTGAGAACGGTTCCTGGGCGCCTTTGGCCGCCAAGATCATGAAGGGGATGCTCGAAAAGAGCAAAAACATCACTTGGCTGGCAAACACCGTCCGCATCAAGTCGGCGGTGAAGAAGGAAAATCTCACCGAAATCGAAGCCATGGCGGAAGAGCTCTGCCGGGACTACATCGCCCGTTCCTCCGATCGGGCGGACAAGAACGACCTGACGGCGCTCTTCAAGATCGGCTACGGCCTCTATGTAGTCACCTCAAACGACGGCAAGCGGGACAACGGCCTGATCGTCAATACCGTGACCCAGGTCACCAACACCCCCAACCGGGTGGCGGTGGCGATCAACAAGGACAACTATTCCCACCATGTGATCAAGAATACCGGCAAGATGAATGTCAACTGCCTGTCGGAGGAGGCTCCTTTCTCGGTTTTTGAGGCCTTCGGTTTCAAGAGCGGACGGAATACCGACAAGTTTGCCGATTGCACGCCTCTCCGTTCGGACAACGGGCTTGTGATCCTGCCCCGGTATATCAACGCGGTGATGTCTCTCGAAGTGGAATCCTATGTGGATCTCTCCACTCACGGCCTCTTCATCTGCCGTGTCACCGAGGCGCGTGTTATCAGCGACAAGGCGACCATGACCTACACCTATTATCTTGAAAATGTCAAGCCGAAACCAGAGACCGCCGGGAAGAAGGGCTATGTCTGCAAAATCTGCGGCTATGTCTACGAGGGCGAGGAGCTTCCCGAGGACTTTGTCTGCCCCCTGTGCAAGCACGGTGCGGCGGACTTTGAGCCGATTGTCTGAGAAACGGATTTTTTCGGAATAAAATAAAAAAAGCAGTTCTGCCTGCCCGTAAGGGCTGACAGAACTGCTCTCTTTTTGTACTTTTGTTTCTGCTGCTAATTTTTCCGGCTTTTTCAAGGCAGCTTGTTGGCGTTGAACTGGAGGTGGTAGAGAGAGGCATAGATGCCGTTTTTCTGTAAAAGCTCCTCGTGGCTGCCCTGTTCGGCAATTCTGCCGTCGGCCACCACGGCGATCTCATCGGCGTTTTTGATGGTGGAGAGCCGGTGGGCCACCACCAAGGTGGTGCGTCCCCGGCAGAGCTCGTCCAGGGCGTCCTGGATCAGAATCTCGGTGGTGTTGTCCAGAGCGCTGGTGGCCTCGTCCAGAATCAGAATGGGAGGATTCTTCAGAAAGACCCGGGCAATTGAGAGCCGCTGTTTCTGACCGCCCGACAGCCGCACGCCCCGCTCGCCGATCTCGGTGTCATAGCCCTTTTCCAGTGTCATAATATAGTCGTGGATGTTGGCGCGCTTGGCCGCTTCGATGACCTCTTCCTCGCTGGCGTCCAGCCGGCCGTAGAGGATATTGTCCCGGATGGAGGCGTTGAAGAGGTAGATGTCCTGCTGGACGATGCCGATGTTTTTGCGGAGCGATTCGGCGGTGAGGGTGCCGATCTCCTTGCCGTCGATAAAAATCTCTCCCTCGGTGACCGGATAGAAGCGGGGGATCAGATGGCAGAGGGTGGTCTTTCCGCCGCCCGAGGGGCCTACCAAGGCAAATTTTCTGCCCTTTTCGATGGTGAGGCTGATGCCGTTCAAGACATCCTTTTCCCCGTCGTAGGCGTAGACTACATTTTTAAATTCAATCTTGCCCTCGGCTTTCTCGAGAGCCTCGGCGCCTTCCGCATCCTTTTCGGGCTCCGCGTCCATGATTTCCACAAAGCGGGCAAAGCCGGTGACGCCGTTCTGATACTGCTCCATGAAATTGATGAGGGTCATGACCGGAGTGATGAACATGCCCACCGCTAAGATAAAGGCGGAATAGTCGCCGAAAGCGATGGTACCATTATAGAGGAAAAGTCCGCCTGCGATCAGTACCACCACATTGAAGACGTCGGTGATGAAAGCCGTGGCCGAGTGGAACTGTCCCATGGATTTGTAGGCGTCCCGCCGGGCTGCGGTGAAGGCGCGGTTGCCCTCCTCGAACTTTTCCTTCTCCTTTTCGGCGTTGGTGAAAGCTTTGGTCACCCGGATGCCCGAGATGCTGCTCTCCAAAGAGGCGTTGATCTGCGCCACCGACTGCCGGCTGCGCATGAAGGCGTTCCGCATCTTCTTGCGGAGCAGAACGGCGATCAGCACTAAAAAGGGAACGCAGACAAAGATAATGAGGGTCAGGTATAGATTGATGGTGGTAAGGTAGATAAAGGCTGCCAGAATCGACACGGTAGAGATGAGAAAATTTTCGGGTCCGTGGTGGGCAAGCTCGCTGATGTCCATGAGATCGTTGGTCATCCGGGACATGATCTTGCCGGTTTCGTGGTTATCGAAAAAGGAATAGGGCAGCTTCTCCAGATGGTTGAACATGTCCGAGCGCATGGCCGCCTGCATCCGCACCCCCATCACGTGGCCGTAATACTGCACGAAATAGTTGAGGAGCATACGGATAAAATAGAGGACGAGAAGCGATACTCCCGCCGCGATGATCAGGCGGTATTTCCGGTTGGGGATCAGGTCGTTGAGCATTTCCCGCGTGATGATGGGATAGAGAATGGCGATCAGCGACATGAAGAGCGAGGCCAGCATATCGAGGGTAAAGACCAGCTTGTGGGGCTTATAATAGGAAAGAAAGCGTTTGAGCATAAGGGACTCCTTTCAGGGACGGGATCGAGGCACTATTTTTTATTTTACCACTTTCGGAAAGCTCTTGTCAAGAAAAGACGAAATGTTGCAACAGGATTCGTAAAAAGTCCAAGCTTTCCCGAAACGGATATGCCGACTTTTATCATGATTCTTTGCCGATCGGTGTGTTAAGATCGATAAAAATCATTTGACCTTTTGCAATAATCTATTGACATTTAAGAAGAGCTGTGCTATAATGTCTTCGGTAAGGACGGGAGCATCTCCTGTCAATTGGTTCTTTTGGCAGAAAAAGCGATCGGCTTTTCAAAACGAGGGAACCGGGAGGAATTATTATGCTGAAAATCGAGCATCTCACCAAGACCTACGGGGACAAAAAGGCGGTGGACGATCTTTGCCTGCATATCGAAAAGGGCGAGATATACGGCTTTATCGGTCACAACGGGGCGGGGAAGACCACCACCATCAAGGCCTGCTGCGGCATTCTTGACTTTGACGGCGGGGAGATCTATGTGGACGGCCATTCGGTGAAGAAGGAGCCGCTTCTCTGCAAGGGACAAATTGCGTATATCCCCGACAACCCCGAGCTGTACGATTTTATGTCGGGTATTGCCTATCTGAATTTTATCGCGGACATCTTCGGGGTATCGGAGGCCGACCGCAACGAAAGGATTGCACGCTACGCCGACCTCTTTGAGCTGACCGCCGATCTGGCGCAGCCGATCTCGGCCTATTCCCACGGCATGAAGCAGAAGCTGGCGGTGATCTCCGCCCTGGTGCATGCGCCGAAGCTTCTGATTATGGATGAGCCTTTTGTGGGGCTTGACCCCAAGGCATCCCACCTTCTGAAGGAGACGATGCGGGAGCTCTGCCGGCAGGGCGGTGCCATCTTCTTCTCCACCCATGTTTTGGAGGTGGCAGAAAAGCTCTGCGACAAGGTCGCCATCATCAAGGGCGGCCGCCTGATCCGCTCGGGCCGTATGGATGAGGTGCGGGGCGATGATTCGCTGGAGGAGGTCTTCCTCGAGCTGGAGGGCGGTGAAGGAAATGACTAAGAAATCGAAGGTCTTTGGGGCTCTTCTGCGCCTGCAGCTGCAGTCTCTTTTTCTGGGGCGGAGAAGCAAAAAGCGTGCGGGTAAGGGAAGTATTATTCTGTTCGCTCTCCTCTTTCTCTATCTCTTTGCCTTTTTCGGCTTTGTGATCTTCGGCATGGGGGTTATGATGGCGGCACCGCTTGCCGAGGCAGGCTTCGGTTGGCTCTATTTTGCCGTCGCCGCCCTCATGTCCCTGGCGCTTGGCGTGATAGGCAGCGTCTTTCAGGCGGAATCCCAGCTCTTCCGGGCCAAGGACAACGAGCTTTTACTCTCGATGCCGATTCCGCCGTCGATGATTTTGGCCTCCCGGATGGTGGGACTCTATCTCATGGCGTTTCTCTTCGGCGGACTGGTGATGATTCCCATGGATATCGCCTTTATCGTGGAGGTGGGGCTGGGGGCAGGCGGGATTGTGCTGTCTCTTCTGCTTCTCTTCCTCCTTCCCCTTGTGACCCTCACGCTGTCGGTCCTTTTGGGCTGGCTGGTGGCGCTTATCACCCGGAGAATGCGGAACAAGAGCCTCTTCACCGTGCTTCTCTCGCTGATCTTTATGGGGGCCTACTTCTTCTTCTATTTCCGCATAAACAGCTACATCAATCAGTTGATTCTGAACAGCGGAAAGGTAGCTTCTTCGGTTCGCACCTGGCTCTTTCCCCTCTATCTTTTCGGCCGGGGCGCGGAGGGTGCACCGCTCTTCTTCCTCGGATTTGCCGTTTTGGCAGTGCTCTTCTTCTCTCTTGTCTATTTTGTCCTTTCGAAGAGCTTTCTCCACATCGCCACGGCTAGAAGCTCTTCCCGGGTTCGCTATCGGAAAAAGCATCTGACTGCCTCCGGACAGATGGGAGCGCTTCTCAAAAAGGAGTTCCGGCACTTTTTTGCAAGTCCCATCTATCTGCTCAACAGCGGGTTGGGGTCGCTGCTTTTAGCTGTCTTTGCCGTGGCGGCGCTCATCAAGGGGCCGGAGCTTGTCGCGATGCTGTCGGAGTCCTTTGCCGGCGGTTCCTCTTATCTTGCGCTGATCGCATCGGCGATTCTTGTCGGGGCGTCCGGGATGAATATCGTCACCGCGCCCTCGATCTCTCTGGAGAGCCGGCAGATTTCGCTGCTGCGCTCGCTGCCCCTGCCTACCCGTAAGATTCTTTGGGCGAAGATTCTTCTGCATTTTTTGGTGACCGCGCCCTTTGTGCTGGCGGTCGGTGTCGTGCTCGATATCCTTATCCGGCCCGGCCTGCTCCTTTCGGTTCTCATTCCTCTGGCGGGGCTTGTGGCTACCCTCTTCTATGCGGTCGTGGGGCTTCTCATCAACCTGTATTTTCCCAAGCTCGACTGGGTCAGCGAGGCTATGGCGGTGAAACAGAGCTTTTCCACGGTGGTCACCATGTTCCTCAATATAGGAGTCGTGGTTTTCTTCTGCCTTCTCTTCTTTTTCCTGCAGGCCTTCCTCTCGCCTCTTCTCTTTCTGACGCTTTCCCTGTCGGTGCTCGTCCTTGTCACGGCGCTTCTCATTCTCTGGCTGGAGAAGAAGGGAACCGGTCTCTTTGAGCGCCTGTAAAGGCAGAAAAAGGACATTTTCGGCCTTGTGCCGCGCTATTTGGATCGTTTTTTTCAGTTTCGGTATTGATTTTTGCCGCCCTGTGTGGTTCGCGTGAGCGAACCACACAGGGCGGTCTTTTGTGCTTTATGTAAGATTTTTAATAAATATTCATTTTTACGGTGAATATTTGCATAAATATTCAAAACGGTGCAAAATAATTGAAAAAATATTCGAAAATCCTCTTGACAAATCGAATTTCCTTCTGTATAATAGGCCGTGTTGAAACGGAATCAGAATATTTATGCATGGAGGCAACCGAATCATGAATAAAGAAAATATCAAAAAAGTAGTGCTGGCCTATTCGGGCGGTCTGGATACCTCCATCATCATCCCCTGGCTGAAGGAAAACTACAACAACTGCGAGGTCATCGCGGTTTCGGGCAATGTGGGACAGGCCGACGAGCTGGAGGGTCTGGAGGAGAAGGCCATCAAGACCGGTGCCTCCAAGCTCTATGTCCTCGACCTCACCGAAGAGTATGTGGACGACTACATCATCCCCACCATGAAGGCGGGGGCGATCTACGAGGAATATCTTCTGGGCACCAGCCACGCCCGCCCCTGCATCGCCAAGGGTCTGGTGGAGGTGGCTCTCAAGGAGGGTGCTGACGCTATCTGCCACGGCTGCACCGGCAAAGGCAACGATCAGGTGCGCTTTGAGCTGGCTATCAAGCATTTTGCACCCAATATGCCGATTATCGCTCCCTGGCGCGAATGGGACATCAAGTCCCGTGAGGAGGAGATCGAGTATGCCGAGGCACACAACATCCCCCTGAAGATCAACCGGGAGACCAACTATTCCAAGGACAAGAACCTCTGGCACCTCTCCCACGAGGGCCTCGATTTGGAGGACACCGGCAACGAGCCGCAGTACGACAAGCCCGGCTTCCTCGAAATGGGTGTTTCCCCCATCATGGCGCCCGACAAGCCCACCTATATCGAGCTCGACTTTGAAAAGGGCGTTCCGGTGGCGCTGAATGGCGAGAAGATGAGCGCCAAGGCCATCATTCTGGCGCTGAACAAGCTGGGCGGGGAGAACGGCATCGGTCTTCTCGACATCGTGGAAAACCGGCTGGTAGGCATGAAGTGCCGCGGCGTCTATGAGACTCCCGGCGGCGCCATCCTCTACAAGGCGCACAGCGTGCTCGAATCGATCTGCCTGGACAAGATGACCCTTCACGAGAAGCAGAAGCTCTCGATCACCTTTGCGGAGCTGGTCTACAACGGCCAGTGGTTCACTCCCCTGCGGGAGGCGCTCTCGGCCTTCGTGGATAAGACCCAGGAGAAGGTCACCGGCAAGGTGCGGCTGAAGCTCTACAAGGGCAACATGATCAACGCCGGTGTCTGGAGCCCCTATTCGCTCTACAGCGAGGAGATCGCTACTTTCGGCGAGAGCGACTACGACCAGAAG
>CAZGQH010000003.1:0-19804 GCA_964527575.1 uncultured Lachnospiraceae bacterium | reverse complement strand
CGTGGTCTATATGCGTCTCGGCCGTTATTTCGACGCCATCCGCCTGATCGAGACCGCCTCCCGCAACGATCCCGACAATCTCGAGTATAAGACGGCTCTCGAAAATCTGCGCCGGGCTGCCGCCGCAGGGCAGGGGAGCGGGACGACCGCGGGCGGCGAGCGGAGAGGCTGCTCCAACTGCGATATCTGTACCTCGCTGCTCTGTGCCGACTGTCTGTGCGAATGTTGCGGCGGCGATTTGATCCGCTGCTGTTGACGGGAATTTCTGAAAAGAGGGAAGTTTATGAAGCGCACGAAAAAGATCACCTACGCGGCCATGTTTACCGCCCTGAGCGTGGCGGTGCTGCTCCTGGCCTCGCTTTTTCAGGTGGCCGATCTGGCGGTATCGCTCTTTGCCTCCCTGCTTCTGGTGCTGGCGCTCATTGAGCTGGGGCAGTCCTTTGCCTTCATGATCTATGTCGCCTCCGGTATTCTTGCGCTGCTGCTTCTGCCCCAGAAGTTCACCGCCCTTCTCTATCTCGCCTTTTCCGGGCTCTATCCACTGCTGAAGCGCTTTTTTGACGCCCGGGGAAAGGTTCTTTCCTGGGTTCTGAAGCTTCTCTACCTCAACACCGCCCTGACAGCGGCGGTTCTCGCTTCGAAGTTTATTTTCGCAATTCCTTTCTACCCGCCGTTTCTCATGGTGTGTTTCTATCTCTTGGCCAATCTGACCTTCATCCTCTTCGACTACTGCCTCAAGCGCCTGACCTTTGTCTATCTCGTCCGTTACCGGGAGAAGACAAAGCGCTTCTTCAAGTGACATTTGGGGGAAGGCAGCTTTTTTTCGTTTTTGAAGAAAGACTTTGACAAAGGATGAATGAAATCTGCAAAATATCTTGACAATCGGGCGATAAAATGATACCATACAGACAGAAAGTGACCCAAGATTCCCCGCGCGGCAAGGCGTCCGATTGGGATTTCTGTCAGGGCATTCGATCCCATAAAAACAGGCGCATAGCGGCTCGGCGAGTATCCCGGGTCGGCTATGCGCTTTTTGTTTTGGGGAGGGGATGACTACAATGGATATTTTACAGAAATTTTGGGACAAGTTTTCGCTGACTTCGGAGCAATATGCAGCCTATGGAATCGATCCCGGAAGCGACGAGTCTCTGAATTCATGAGCCAAATGCAAGCTGGCAAATAGCAGAATTGACATATCAAAGGAACTCGGAAGGCTATTAAGCGTACTTGCGGAAATTGACCGAAGATACGCATGCTTATATGAGAAAAAGGGCTACAAATGCCATGCGATAGTTGAGTTTGTTACAGGATTAATGTTGTCGATAAAACAGTGCGAGCAGCGATCGCTGCCCGCACTCTTTTGTGTGGTATCGCTGAGGGAACGATTGACAAGCAGGGGAGTTTTATGATAAAATATCGAAAACATGGGTTGTAAAGGGAGAATGCGTTATGCTGACAGATTATCGGAATGTGACCATCAAGGGCGGCTTTCTCAAGGAAAAGGAAGAGCTCAACCGCCGGGTGACCGAGGGAGCGGTTTACGACCGCTTTGCCGAGTCGGGGCGGATCGACGCCTTCCGCTGCGACTGGAAGCCGGGGATGCCGAAGCGCCCCCATTTTTTCTGGGATTCGGATGTGGCCAAGTGGATGGAGGGCGCGGCCTACATCCTCAGCCGGGAGAGCGATCCGGCGCTTGAGGCCAAGGTGGAATCGCTGATCGACTGCATCGAGAAGAATCAGGGCGAGGACGGCTATTTCAACATCTATTTTACGGTGGTGGAGCCCGAAAAACGCTTCTCCAACCGGGACTGTCACGAGCTATATTGCGCCGGACATCTGATCGAGGCGGCGGTTGCCTATTATGAGGCAACCGGGAAGGACCGTTTCCTCTCGCTGATGGAGAAATATGCCGCCTATATCTACCGTGTCTTTGTCGTCGAGCGTTCGGCGGCCTTCATGACGCCCGGTCACGAGGAGATCGAGCTGGCACTCTACCGGCTCTACAAGACCACGGGGAAGGTCCTCTATCTCGATCTGATGGCCTTCTTCCTCAATAACCGGGGTGTGCCCGGCAATTACGAGCCCCAGATCTTCGGTGAGGCCCATTATGCCCAGAGCTACGCTCCGATCCGGAAGCAGAAGGAGGCCTTCGGCCATTCGGTGCGGGCGATGTATCTCTATTGCGGCATGGCCGACCTCGCCGCCGAGACGGGGGATGAGGAGCTTCTCTCGGCATGCCGTGCGCTTTTTGAGGATGTGACCTGCCGGAAGATGTATGTCACCGGCGGCATCGGATCCACCTGCATCGGCGAGGCCTTTACCGCCCCCTATGACCTGCCCAACGCCACCGCCTATACCGAGACCTGCGCTTCGATCGGGATGATTTATTTCGCCAACCGGCTCTTCAAGGCCGATCCGCTTCATCCTTCGCGCTATGCCGATGCGGTCGAGCTGGAGCTTTACAACGGGGCGCTTTCCGGCCTGTCGCTTGACGGCGAGCGTTTCTTCTACGAAAATCCGCTGGAGATTTCGCTTCGTGAGAGAAACCGCATCACCTCCACCCACGAGAAGGAGCGCTTTCCCATCACCCAGCGGCCGAAGATCTTCGGCTGCTCTTGCTGCCCGCCCAATCTGGTCCGCCTTTTGGCCTCTCTCGGCGAGTATGTCTATGCCTACGATGAAAAAGAGGATGCGGTCTATGTGAACCAGTTTGCCGAAAGCGAGTTTTCAAAAGGGGATGTGAAGGTAACTGCCGTTACCGATTATCCGGTAAGCGGCCGGGTGGCGCTCTCCTCGAATCGCCCCCTCTATGTCCGGATCCCCGGCTGGTGCAGGCAGTTTACGGCCGACAAGCCCTACCGTATGGAAAACGGCTATGCCCGTTTTGAGGCGGGAGAGGTGACGGTGACGTTTTCGATCACGCCCGAGCTTTTGGCGGCATCGGTAGGGGTCTACCGGAATATCGGCAAGGCGGCGCTCTCCCGCGGGCCGGTGATTTACTGTGCCGAAGGGGTGGACAACGGCGAGCTGCACAGCCTCTATTTTGACCGGGCGGCGGTGAAGGACGCCAAGGAAGTATATGACGATACGCTTGGCCTTCGGGCACTGACCCTGCCGGGCTGGCGGCGTGTGGATACCTCTTCTGCGCTCTATGCTCCACTAAAGGAGGCTTTCGAGCCGGTCACCCTTCGCATGATCCCCTATCACGCCTTCGCCAACCGGGGCGAGACCGACATGCTGGTCTATCTGAATTACCGGTAAAAGGATGGCCAAGTCCAAAAAGAAGATCGCCAAAGGGAGAGGCTATGGAGGAAAAGACTCTCCCTTTACTTTTAGTTGCATGATTGATTTCATCCGCAAGACAAATCGCAATTTGTAAATCAAGAAGGTAATGATATGGCAAATGTATATGGAACAAAAGCGTATGAAAAATATATAGAAAAATACCAAAGAAGTATAATGGAAAATAAATCTGTCCTAACCGATAAAACGGAGGAAGATTTTGAAATCAAGGGGATTTGTTTTAATATAGTCACTTCTGTCTATTGTGTATATCGAAACGAAGCTGCAGCGTATCCCTGCCATCTGACTTTTAATGAGATTACGATTAAATTAAAAAATGGTCGGACAAACACATACCATACAGTAGAAGATTGTGGTAAGCCTCAAGTATTCTGCTATCGGGGCATTGACCATATTTTTATGAGAAAATCCTTATACGGATACTGTATGATTGATTCGAGAAATTTTGAAGAATATAATTATTTTCCGTCAAAAGTTTTGGAGGAAGGCGAAGAGGCATTCATTAGCTGTGATGTTTATTGTTTAAGAGATTTGCTGCTTATTGTGGGTTGTTACTGGGCATGTCCATATGAAATATGTGTGTTGAACCTTGAAAATAAAAAAGTCATCCGATTAAATGATTATTTGGAGTTTAAAGGGTTATCTGATTACGACATAGGCAACGATTTAATTATAGTTCATGATAATGGCTTCGGTGTAACGAGTGAGGAAAACCAAAAAGAATATCTGCTTGACTATAGTAATCTGATAAAAAAGATTGAGGAAGACGGAACTTTTGATTTGTAACAAAGTGCGCACTTATCCGTCATCCGAAAGGCAGCAATAGGAAAACCGTAGAGAATTTTATTTCTCTACGGTTTTTTGTCTATCCGGTTTCGCGCTGTTTGGGTCCATCATGAATGACAGGTTTTCTTATAAGAGAAGCCCCGAACCGCAGCGCAGGGCGGGAAGAAGGTTGGGTCAGGAAAGCGCTCTATATTTGGCCGCAACATCGAGCATATCGGTGAGCATGTCGTCCTTCTTGCGGGGATCCCGCAGGAGCAGGGAGGGGTGGTAGACGGCGGTCATGAGGAAATCCCCCTTCTGCACCCATTTTCCGTGCTCGGCGGTGATGCGGTAATCGGGTCGGATCAGCCGCATGGCGGAGATCCGGCCGAGGCAGACGATCATTTTCGGCTTGACCAGCTTCACCTGCTCCCGCAGATAATGAATGCAGACATCCTGCTCGGTGCCGAGGGGATCCCGGTTTTTCGGCGGCCGGCATTTCAGCATGTTGGCGATGTAGATTTCCTCCCGCGTGATGCCGACGGCGGCGAGATACTTATCGAAGAGTTGGCCGGCGCGCCCCACAAAGGGGATTCCGGAAAGATCCTCCTGTTCACCCGGCGCTTCTCCTACAAACATCAGATCGGCATTTTTGTTGCCGCATCCGAAGACCGTGTTGGTCTTGGTCTCTCCCAAGGGGCACCCCTTGCAGCTTCTACATTTCTCCTCTAACTCTTCCCAGGTCATGGCCATGTCGGTTATCCTTTCTTTTTATAGTCCTTTTTTCAAAATCAGTGGGGTATTTCGTGCAGTACCCGCGGGCGTCCCGCAGCGGAAAGCGACGCGTAGCGCTCTACCGCATGCTCGGGACAGATACATTCGGCGTGTTCGGTCAGCCAGCCTTCCGCCGAGGCGTCCATGCGAAGGCCGAATTCCGCTACCAAATCGGCGGCAGTGGCCCCTCGTCGGCGCTCGTGAAGGGGAGGCGCTTCCTCCTGGCCCACCGACAGGTAGTAGCCGTCAGAGGCAGCATAAGCGGTCGAGGGGGCGGTAAAGCCGCATTCGATCAGGCAGGCGCAGGCCGAGAGCATATCCTCAATTTTTTCAAAGCGGAAAAGTGCTTTTTCGAAAAACAGCGGCTCCTTCTTCAGCGTTACGGGGCGAGGGACATCCGGCGAGTCGGTCATCTTGGTCACATACATCTCGCAGCCTCCGCCCCGGGAGGGAAAGATCTGGACATAGACCTTATCGCTGGCGGCGTCAAAGCCGGTCTTATGCTTGGCCTCGTCTAAAATGCACCAGAAGGCCCGGCGGGTCTCGGTGTTGTCGTAGTCGATTTTTTCGCAGGTAAGGGAATAGGCGGTCATATCCTCTGAGGACAGGGTCACCTTCAGCTTTCTGTCGTTGATGCGCAAAAGCTCCATTATGTAGCTCCTTTCGGACAAAAGGCCACCGGCGCTTGCCGGTGTCGTTCTGTGTATACTTTATTATAATCCGAAGGGAGCAAAAAGGCTACCCCAAAATGATTTCCATTCCTGCAATTTTGCGGGAGAAAGACGCTTTTTTTCCTTTCCGGTTTTTCCGGGCATCAAGCGGCTCTCTCGGCCATAGACATGGAACAAGGGAAGGGCAACCCTGCGGGACAAGCACTTTCCTCCATTGTAGCATACCGCCCCGTTTTTTGCAAGAGTCTTTTGGGGCGGAAGAAAGGCGGCCTTAGATGAATAAGCTGAAAACTCTGGCGGCAGTGCTGCTTCCGCTGGCGCTGCTGACCCTTTTTCTCTCGCTTCTTCCGAAAGAGGAGTTTTTTGACCGGACGCGTGCCTGGTTCGGAAATCCGGCGGCGTCCTCCCAGACGGATACCTCGTCGGACATTCCGGCAGCATCGACGGAAGTACCGGAAAATACGACAGTCCCTTTGCACGGCTGGTGGGAGGATTTTCTCCCTGACAGCACGGCCGTGAACACCACGGCAGCGCCTGTTTCCTCCGACGAGCCGCTGTCTACCACTCCTACGCGGCCGCATCCTCCGACGGCGGAAGATGGGGAGGATTCGATTCCGGTCTTCGGCGGTGGGGACGGCATGAATTATGTCACCGAGTTTGAAGATGCGGGATTTATAAACTATCCGGCCACGACCACCAAGAACGCTGGCAGCGGGGCTTTTGTCACCGAATTTCCCGATACCACGCCGATTACGATCCGGCCGGTTGTACCGGAACCCGAGCGGGAAGAGATGCGGGCGGTCTATGTGGCCACCGTTTACAATCTTGACTTTCCCTCCGCTGCCGGAAAAACCGCAGCCTCTCTCAGGGTCGAGCTGGAGTCGATCGTGAAGCAGGCGGCAGAAGGCGACTTCAATACCATCATTTTTCAGGTGCGCCCCGCTTCCGATGCCCTCTACCAGTCGGCGATCTTTCCCTCCTCCCGCTTTCTCACCGGCAAACAGGGTGAGCCTCTGCCGCTCGACCCGCTGGCCTATCTCATCAAAATCGCTCACGCCAAGGATATTGCGGTACACGCCTGGATCAATCCCTATCGGGTGACGCTGCCCGGAGAGACTCTCGACTCACTGGCGCCCGAAAATCCGGCCCGTAAGCACCCCGAATGGACCTATACCGTGGGCGGGCAGGTCTATTACGATCCTTCGCTTCCCGCCGTGCGGGCGCTGGTGGCCGAGGGGATCGCCGAGCTCCTTCTGAATTACAACCTGGACGGGGTGATGTTTGACGACTATTTTTATCCCTCCAACATCGGTCTTACCGACATTGCCCGCTATGAGGCTTATCAGAATGCGGGAGGCGAGCTTTCGCTCTCCGACTGGCGGCGGAACAATGTGAATCAGCTGATCGAGCTTTCCTACCGCACCGTCAAGGAGCATCGGCCCGACTGCCTCTTCGGCGTGGCGCCCCGGGGAATCTGGCGGAATGCCTCCGACGATCCGACAGGCAGCGCCACTGCCGGAGGCGCTGCCTACGACGAGATCTACTGCGATGCGCTGGCTTGGGTAAAAAACGGGTGGCTCGACTATCTGTCGCCCCAGATTTACTGGAGCTTTACCCACAAGACCGCGCCCTTCGGGGTGTTGGCCGATTGGTGGAATAAAGCGCTTGCCGACAGCGGAATCCGGCTTGTGGTGAGCCTTGCGGGCTACTCGTTACCCGAGAATGAAATCCTCGCCCAGAAGGCCTATCTCGCCGAGCTTGCCACCTACGGAGGCTTTGCTTTTTACAGTTTTTCGCATCTGAAGTGAATGGACTCACCGAAAGGGAGTCGGACAAATGCTTTTGTGGGCGACCCGGGCTTTTTTCCGGAAAAGCGAGGGTGGGAACTAGACCTTTGGGCGTGGTAAGCGCAGAGAAACAAAAGCCGCCGCAAGTTGATTTAGGGCTTGCGGCGGCTTTGTTCAGTTCTGTCTTGTCTCCCCGGAAAGGAGGCTGTCGGTCAGGGCGAGGATTTCGGGGGCGTACTTCTTCCGGCGGCGCTTCAGGAGGGCTTTGTAGAGCGGGTAATTGACAAGAAGCAGCAGGATGCCCACAAGGCCGATGACAATGCCGGGAATCATGAGATCGAAGATCACCTTCATGGCAAGGCACATGCCGAAGCCGAGGATGAGGCAGGCAAGGACACCGAGAGTGAGGGCGATGACAAAGGGCGGCCGCTTGACCTTTTGGTCGAGGGCGTGCAGGCGGTCGAGCTTTTTCTCCCGGGGCGGGGCATAGGCCGCCCGGATTTTTTCCACATGATTTTTTTCGTAAGCGTTCATTGTTTTTTCCTCTCTTTGCTTGATGACACCATTCTACCGGAGGAATGTTTCTCTTTTGCGAAAAGATCGTAAGTGTTCGGTTTTTCTTTTGTTAAACTTTTGTAAGCGGGTCATGTGTGTTTTTCTGTAAAAGCTCCTCGGAAAGCCGCAGGATCTCCTCGCCGTGCTTTTTCCCGCCCAGCCGCAGAAAAAGCCGGTGAAAGGGCAGGGCCGCGGCCATGGGAAGAAAGCCGAATAGGGAGAGAAGGCTTCCCCAGAGAAGCATACCGCCCTCCAGGATGAGAGCAAGGCCGCCGCCGAAGAGAAGACAGCCGGCGATGCCGATCGTAAGAGCGCCGGCTGCCGCTCTGTTCCGGATATGTCTGTCCAATGCGCAAAGCCGCCGGTATTTTTCTGCGGTCTCGTTTCCTTCGGAGGGAGCGGTCTGATAGCGCCTTTGAATGGCGGCAATCTCCTTTCGCTCTTCCTCGGTGGGGGCGGTGTAATGATACTGGAATTCAGAAGGGGTGTTTGACATAAAAGCTCCTTTTTATTGGAAAGGCTGCTCTTCACGCGCCTTTTTCGGACGGACAAGCAGCATGAAAAGTCCCAGCGCGACGGTGATGAGCAGAACGGCTACGCCGGTGATGAGGTTGTAAGGGCCGCTGTCCTCCCCATTCGAAAAGCGATTCAGAAGGGCGGTCTGCAGGGCGAGGATCGATACCATGGCATCGGCCAGATTGGTGTTGCGAAGGGCTTTTAGAAGCAGGTCATTTCCCTTCCGTGCCCGGAAGGCAAAGAGGATAGCGGCGATGATTTTGTAAAAGCTATAGGCCGCAGAGGCGTAGATGGTGAGACCGGGGTAGCGGAAGCTTTGGTCCGAAAGGATCATCTCTCCGATGGCGATGGCGAGAAAGAGCGAGAGCAGCAAGAGAAGCGCTCCGGTTTTATGGTATTCACGGAGAGCGGTCTTTTCGGAGTCGATTTTCTGTGGGTCACTTTCCCCGCGTTTTACCTTCCGGTAGCTTCGGACAAGGCCGATCCGCAGAAGGGTGAGCGAGAGATAATAGCCGGCCAGCGCCCCGTACCAGAGGGAGGAGGAGAGGAGCGCCACGGCGGCGTTCCAGCCGGTGTTGGCCAGATTGACAAGGGCGGCAAATCCGGGGAAAAGAACCCGCCGTCTTTCCTCCGGCAGTTTCTTTTGGGCGGCCGCACGCAGTTTTTTTCGGATTGCGGCAAGACGGCCTGCCGCTACATAGACCGAGAGGGTGAGGAGAAGGGCTGCTACTGCATAGAGAAGGGGAGCCCAGGGGGTTTCGTCCTTCCCGGCGATAAGCAGAAGGATCGTCCCGGCGGCTGCCGTCAGTGTCAGAAGATAGAGCAGGATGCGAAGGGCGGCCGGGAGTTTTTTCAGACGGCGGAAGAGGGTGCGGATTTTCATAAAAGCGTATCCTTCAGGCGTAGAGTAAAGCTGCTGCCTTCCCCGAGGCGGCTCTTTACTGAGATGCTTCCTCCCAGCCGGTCCACTACCTTTTTGACCATTGCCAGCCCCAGCCCGTTGCCCTCGCCGGCGTGGGGCGTGTCTCCCTGATAAAACTTGTCAAAAATATGCCGTCCGGTCTCTTCGCTCATGCCGCAGCCGCTGTCACGGACACAGACAAGGACATCCTTTCCCTCTCCGGTCAGGGTGACGGCAACCAATCCCCCGGGTTCGGTGAATTTGATGGCGTTGGAGACAAGATTGGAAAAGGCCAGCTCGAAAAGTGAGGGGACGGTATGGACGGTGAGCTCATCCAGCGAGCTTGTCAGCAAAAGGTTTTTCTGTTCAAAAGCTTCCTCATGATCGATCAGGCACTGTGCGATTTTGTCGTCCAGTCGGAAGGTCTCTTTCTCCGCCGGGAGGGTCTCGTTTTCCAGTTTGTTCAGCTTGAGAATTCCGGTGACAAGCTGGGAAGCACGCCGGGCAGCTTCGGCAAGGGAGGCGGCATAGCGCTTTCGCTCTTCGGCGGTGAGGGAGTCCTTCTGCAAAAGGCGGGCGTAGCTTTCGAGGATCATCAAAGGGGTCTTGAACTGATGGGAGGCGTTGGCGATGAAGTCGTTTTTCAAAAGCTCGTTCTGACCGAGCTCAACTGCCATGGCGTTGAGATTTTCCATGATGAGGTCGTATTCGTTGGCCTGCCGGCCGGTGCGGGCAGGCGACAGCCGGACGGTAAAGTCCCCGGCGGCGATCTTCTCGGTGGCTGCGAGAATCTCCTCCACCCGATGCTCCACCGTGAACTTTCGCCGCAGAAAGTCGATGACGGTACAGAGGAGGGAGAGAAAGAGGATGACCAGCAGCATGGCCACCGCCAGCGTGGGCGTGTGTCCTTCACTGGCCGCCTCCACCCGGTCATAGAGGAGAATCGCCAGGGTGACGGTGACTGCGATGGTGAGGAAAAAGAGAAGGGCACCCCGCAGCGAGCGCCAGAAGCCGCTGCCCCTCATGTCAGCAGAGCCTTGTAGCCAAGGCCGTGTACCGTCTGAATGACAAACCCGTCACAGCCCGCCGTCTTTTCCCGTAACTTGGCCATATACACATCCACCGTGCGGGAGGTGGCGGAGGAATCGAAGTCCCAGAATTCCTCCATCAGCGCCGAGCGGGTAAAGGTCTTTTTCGGATAGGAAAGGAGCTTGAAGAGAAGATCAAACTCCCGGGCCGTGAGGGAGATTTCCACGCCGTCCACCGTGGCAGAGCGCTCCTCGGCGTTCATGGTCAGGTTGCCCGCCGTCACGGTTTTGCTCTTGGCGATTCCCGCCCGTCGAAGCAGAGCGGCCACCTTCAGGGGCAGAAGGTCGAGATCGAAGGGCTTCACGATATAGTCGTCGATGCCAAGTCGGTAGCCTAAAAGCTGGGACGGTTTGTCGTCCCGGGCGGAGAGAAAGAGAATGGGAAATTCATAACCCGCCTTGCGCACCGCATCCGCCAGGGCAAACCCGTCGAGATGGGGCATCATGATGTCGCTGATGAGAAGGGCATATTCGGCCGTCTCCAGTGCGTTCAGCGCCGCAAGACCGTCGGTACAGGCGGTCACGGCATAGCCGTTTGCCGTCAGGCAGGAAGCGATCAGCTCGTTCAGCGCCCGATCGTCCTCGGCCAACAAAATCCGTATCATAGTCTTTTCCTTTCCGATGCTTTTTTATAGAATAGTGCCGGGATATTGGCGAAAGGTTTATAAAATATGAATAAATTGTAAAAACACAAGGTGAGGCAGAAAGAGCACGTTTTCCTCTGACCGGGTCAGAGGCGGTATTCCATCTGACAGTCGCAGGGTTCTTTTTCCACCAGCGCTTCGTTGTATTCTTCAGCCTCCACGCAGCCAAGACTGCGGTAAAAGGCCTGACTTTCTACCGCCGAATGTGCCGAGAGATAGAGCTTTTCCGCACCCTTATTTTTTGCCCATTCGGCGGCTTTATAAAAGAGGGTACGGCCGATGCCCTTACGGCGCATGTCCTCGGAGACATGGAGATTCGAGAGGTCGAGGTACTGCCCCCGGCTTCCGAAAAAGCCGGGCTCTACCGAGGCAAAGCCCTTCAGTTTGCCCTCCGAAAAGGCGCCGATGAGAAAACCTCCGGTAAGAAGAGTATTTTTCAATGTCTCGATGCCGGCGGTATAGTCGGCATCGCTCCAATCGTCGATAAAGGCGATGTCACATATCTGCCAGACGCCTTCGATTTTGCGCCAGCAGCGGGTCACCTCCTGATGGCGGATGAAAGCGGAAAAGAGCTTCCGGTCAATCTCTTCGGGAAAAAGGAAACGGTAGGTAATCATGAAAAGCTCCTGAAATAATCCGGCACTAGACCGGACAGGAAGGTCTTTCTTGTCCGGCTCTAAAAACAGTATAGCAAAAGAAAAGGATTTGTCAAGGTGATGTTGCCGGTTTATCCGGCAAACGAAAGAAAGGAGAAAACGTTCAATTGGTTCGGATGAAAATTTTCCTGACAGTACAGAAAAGCTGTGCTACGGACCTATCGGTTTTCAGCTGATTTTCATAACTGAGGAGTTTTAATATACATTATGGTCATCTTTTTCTGCAACCACTTGGGGGACAGTTCTGTCCGAGGAGTGTGGCTTTTTACGCTCCATCCCCGGAAAAAGGCAGTAAAAGAAAAGGTCGAAGAATAAAGCCCCGGAGCGATTTCCATATCGCTCCGGGGGCTTTATTTTCAATGTTATTATTTTATCACAAAATGGAAGATTTGTAAAGATTCGTTTTAATTATCGTTTCCTTACAGGATGGCATCGCTTTTTGGGAGGAAATCGGTCGGGAGATACGGGAAGAATCCGCCATTATCATAATGCCGTTACCGCACCGATGAAAAGCGGCAGTCCTGTTGTGTTGTCCACAATCAAATAGACGAACGGACGATCCAGAATAACACGTTGTGGTTCAGCAAACCCTGCATCCGTCATTTCCCCCCAAGTGATCGCAGCCGCTTTTGTTCCCTTGCGGTCAACCTGAATAAACACCTTTTGACAGACCTCGGAGCAGTAGATATTTCCTCTCTCCGAATAACCGAGCTTGGAAAAATCGGCTCTTTCGCCGAACATATCGGTCATGCCCATAGCCCCCAGGGTGTCGTTTAATTTCATGCTTGAACTATAGGTGAATTCCGGCATTTTGACCGAAACGGTCGAAGTCTCACGCGCGTTCCAGAGAGACATCCACGAGGAGCCATCAAGCGTATGGATATAGTCGTAAATATCCGTACCCCCGTCGGGCAGCAGTGCGACAAGGCTGTATTGATCCCCGGCATAATTTTTGGCAAAGCCCCTGACACCGTCCGCTGCCAGGTATGTCTTTTCCTGAGAGGAAAGCATCGTTACGGTCTTTTGGGCGCCGTTATAACTGGTAAACTGACCCTCTGCGACATCGTTCTTTTCATATTGGGTCGTCCATTTTGCATCAAAAGTCAGCGCATTGACAAGGTACATCACCGTATCCGAGTCAATTTCATCGATCATTTTCTCGATCATTCCGTCGGTGTAATGCCTGCACCAAGCATTGATGTCCTTTAATGTCGTGTTGTCGAAGGGAGCCGCGTAAATCTGCGCGTCATACCAGTCGGCGTTGGCCTGCAGAAATTCCTCATTGACATGAAGCCGGTTTTCCTCGTCACGGAACCAGATGGAATCCGCTAAAGATAATTTGCAGTCGTCGGCGCGGTAGAGGGAGGAGGTATAGGCGTATAAGGAACGGTTCAGCTGATCGACATCCATCCCGAATGCATTTTCCATCTGTGCTCTTGTCTCGTTGTCTGCGCCGTTGGCAATCATCGCAAGACAAATGATTGCGGAAAGAGGCGAAATCAGGTCATTGCTGTCGTCCTCCGTCAGAATACCCTGAAAGAGCGTGAAGGAAAAATTCGCCATTGTCCGTTTGAATTCGTCTGTGACTTCCCCGGTCTCAGTCGATGTCCGGCTATATCCTTTTGACAGTTCCGCAGCGCTGACCGAAAGTCCGCAGGAGGTACAGGACAGAAGCAACAGTCCCGCAAGCATCAGGCATATCACCTGTGTTAGAATTCGTCTTAATTTCATGGTTTTGCTCCTTTCACTTATGTGTATACATGTTATTTTGTAAAATATCGTGTGGGTATTTCGCAACATTCTAATTATATCCGATGTCATACGCTCCCAACCGTCGTATCTCTGCCATTCATGCAAGCTCGCAGTCATGCTCGGTTTGAGTGATAATGCCGTTTGTCCGCATATATTCCAGCTCCAGTCTGGCGGTCAGCCGTTCTCCCGTCAACCATTGCGGCTTTTACCGCCTCGTCGGTTATATATAGAATGTCATAACGGATATTTTTGCTGCGGTAAGAGCCTTCATTAGATAAGTAAAGATTTTTGGGCAAATATGACACCTTTTGTAAAATAATTATTTTTTTCGTTATTTTCTACGGTTCGTAAAGGGAAAGTGCTTCTTCTATTTCGGACACGCACTGTTATTCAAACCACACGAATCGTTGATAACAGAACCGAAGTAGAAAAAAGATACGGCCATTTGATGTACTCTCGGCTCTCAAAAATTGAAACACTGGATTTGCTTTGGATTGGGAGCTGTTTGGAAAAAGGTGTATACCTCAAACTGTGACAGCCGAAGTCATGAAAAGCGAAGAAAATATCCCCGAAACCTTAGGGGTTCGGGGACACAAAGCTATGATATCTTGGGATTTTACCATTGATTCTATAATATTTGTCTGACAAAAAATTTACCAAGGTCTATCGTTATAGGGAGTACTATCGATACCATTCGCTTGGAGCTTGGATATTTTTTTGTCCAATATTTTTTTCCACAATGATTTGAACCACTTGGTTTTACCAAACCATTTTACAAGTGTGGGACTGATTAAATAATAGGTACGGATAAACAGTCTGCCCCACTTTTTTACTGACAGGGAATAGTCGCGGTAACGGCGAAGCGTCCATACCTGCGGACAATCATAGGATCCATATACACAGGTTGCAATATAACACCCGTTCTTTCTATTTACGGTAGGCGAATCTACAGAACTTGTGGTAGGCGAACCGGTAACATCTGTTTTTTGCGGTACGGGTGTTTGACTGAAATGATGGATGCGTGTCATCGGGAGCGATAGCAAAGTTTCATCCATGCGTTTCTTAATATATTCGGGGTTGACACCATAGGAAGTCCAGAATTTAAGAATCGGGATTCCTGCCTCATCGCATATTTTTTGAACTTTTTCATCGCGTTCTTTACGATCGTTGTTCAGGTGGGTCTGATCGTTGATTTCTATAATGAATTTTGGTTTGTATTCGGAATCGGTGACCAAAAAATCTACATTTCTAAACAATTCGTTGTGAAAGCGGGAATCGTCCGTTCTGTCGATAAAAGAAGCCAAATTTATTTGAGGAAAGACGCAGTATCCCGTTGGAATCGATGTTTTTATGACATCGTAAAAGGCTTGTTCGGATTTACTGATTAGTGTTTTTCGCAGATCATACAGATATTCGCTTTGTTCAAATAGTGATGCCCCGGTAGGACATGGCATATTGATATAGTGCCATTTTCCGCATTTATCACACTTGATTATTTCACCGTTTTCTTTTTTTTGATTACAAATACGACAGAGAGGATATTTTCCACTTTCTGCTCCGCATACTTTACACTTCATAGCTTGGTACCTCATTTTGACTGTTTCTTTCTTTCAGGTCGAAACGAATCGTGCTTTTCTCACCGTGATATTATATTTGTCTCTGAAGCCGGTATAGCCCAAATTACGCGGTGACAGCCGCCTATTACTGCAAAGCAACACCGCTCGCTATAGGCGAACATAACTAAAAAGCCATTTGCTTTTGCAAATGGCTTTTTTCATGGCTGCGCTGTCCGAAAAATAGCCCAGAAATTATTGTGTCCCCAAAGAGACCGGATTTTTTTGGAGGCGGGGTAGATTACACGCCTGGTGTTGATGGGAATTGAGACTATCTGCTATCTACCAGAACTTCAAATCTATGCGTGAAACAAAGCTTATGTATGGTTTTGGATTACGCATGAATAATTGCCCACAGCCAGAAAAACGCACCCATATATTTCTTATAGTCGGGATCATCGCGAAGCGATTCGCCAAGCTGTGCATCAAGCTTATCAAGCAAATACTGACCCGCCGCAGACTTGTAGTTGGAACGGGGCAAGCAAAAAACCATTGACTGTACATTGAAGCCAAAGCTGACCGCTTCCAAGTCCGAATTCAGCTCTTGTAAAGGACGAGAAAAGAACCTCTTTTTTCTCAACATTTAACACATCATTCGAAAAAAGGCTACCCGTGTCGGTAAGTTCCCCGAACTAGCCTTGCATTCCGACCTTTTGCGGGAGAATTTCTCCGCCCAGGCCGATGATAACGTTCAAGGCTCTGTCGGGACTGATGTTGTTTTGTTCAAGATACTTTTTAAATTTCATAATATACTCCTTTGCCTTTGCGGTAAAAAATTATGTTCTGTCTTCTATTGTAAGGCCTTCAGACGAAAATTCGGCGATGTATTTTGCGGTCCTTCTGTTGGCGTTTATTTCGCCTGCCGTAAATGAAGCCTTTTTTCCCTGCGTTCCGCCTTCTACAACAAACTGGTATTTTCTTGAGTACAAAATCGGAATGAAAGTCCGCGCGTTGTAAAGAACCGTTCTTTTGACCTTTTTCCAATAGATTATTTCATGAAAACCGAAAAAATAGCGTATTGTCAATTTGTCTTTTTCAAACACAAAGCAGATCGGCTGAAGTGAGATGAAGAGAAGAAAGCCTGCGGCGATGATAAACATAACTGCTGTTGCAGCAAGATCGATATCCACATAAACCAAATTGCCAATGCCGAGCAATATGAATAGCACGGCAAATATGAAGGGCACTATGATCCGTCCGTTAAAAACTGTTTTCTTCATAGGGATGGCTCCTTGTATAGATCGTTACTATGTGTATACTGTTCTTCTGTGTCGTATACTATTTATCAAAAAGCAATACTTTTCTTTAATCTCAAATGTCTTTGATATGTAGTTTGGGGGAGGTGGGGAACTACGCCTTTGGTGGTAATCGGAGGTAGAATGCACCGCCCGCTACGGGATTTTGACTCTATGCTTGAAGCGAAGATCATGTGCCTGCACATCGCTTGTATCATGATAAAAAAGCAAATATTAGGTTGTTGCGTAAAATTTGCTTTAGCATTACATTGCGGTTGTTTTCGGGTGTCTTCTCTTCATGCTCCTCATAAACAGCCTCTATTTGCTGTATTTCCTTTATAGTAAAATGGGTATTGCAGGTCGGACACTCAAATTCTTTCCCTTTGAATTTTGCTTTATCAACTGTAAAATGCGTGCCGCCGATACGAAAGTGAAGATCAAAATCCTTTGCTTTGGGAAAATTTCTTTCGACGATCTTTTCGACTATGATGGCTTTTACCTTTTTTACTATGTGGTCAGTGATTCTTCTTAAAACCGACAGAAAGCAAATCTTTGTTTTGGTATTTTACACCAAATCCACGACTCATTGAAATTACAGTCTTTGGATTTTATTATATCAGAAAATTTTTCATTTGTAAAGTGATACGGATTTGTTCCGTAAGCCATATGATAAAAATTGCTTTTCGCCGCGGCAAAAAGCAACCTTATTTTTTCACTATTCACTTTTACCGGTTCTCTCAAATTAGTGAAAAGTAAATAGTGAAAAAAGCTCCCCGAACTTCGTTCGAGGAGCTTTTTGGCTGCGGAATAGGGATTCGAACCCCAACAAACAGAGTCAGAGTCTGTCGTGCTACCGTTACACAATTCCGCAAGATAGCTTGGCTGTCTTCCCGACAGCTTTTACATTATATACGAATTAAACCGATTTGTCAACTACTTTTTACAAGAAAAATCAAAAAATTTGCGGCTTGTCCGAATGGAGAGAAAAAACGCTTTTTCTACTGCCAAAAGAGGTGATTTCACCGTCTTTTTTGTGTATTTCAAAGATAAAGAGGCGCCACGGCGCGGCAAAGGGCGCGTGTGCAAAGAAAAGGCGCAGGAAAGAGGCGCGGGGCGGGTACTGTCAAAGAGGCGGACAGAGGAGCGGCTACGTGGGAAAGACGGGGGGCTTTGGCGAGGCGCTCTTTTCGGCTTAATGCGGGAACTTCAAAAGATTTTTTCTCTTTCCGGTTGAAATCTCTCCGCAATCATTATATAATGGTAAAGGACTTTTTATTCATGAAAGAAGGACAACTTTTATGCTCGATTGGGAATCGCTTCGCGGCGAATATGGCGGCCGGCGGGTGACGGTGGTGGGTGTGGGACGCTCCAATACCCCTTTGGTGGAGTTTCTGTTGCGTGCAGGAGCGATCGTCAGCGCCCGGGACAGAAAGTGCCGGGAGGAGCTGGGGGAGATCGCCGGGGAATTTGAAGAAAAAGGAGTCCGGCTGATTTTAGGCGATGGATATCTAAATGGCATTACTGAAGAGGTAATTTTCCGCACACCGGGAATGCGCTACGACAAACCCGAGCTTGCCGCAGCGGTGGCGGGGGGCGCGAAGCTCACCTCCGAAATGCAGCTCTTTTTCGAGCTTTGCCCCTGTCCGATCATCGGAATCACGGGCAGCGACGGCAAGACCACGACGACCACCTTGATCGCTGAGCTTCTGCGTGCCGAGGGAAAGTGGGTCTTTCTCGGTGGCAACATCGGAAAGCCGCTTCTTCCGGAGGTGGAATTTATGACCCCCTCGGATTTTGCGGTAGTGGAGCTCTCTTCCTTTCAGCTGCACACCATGACCCGCTCGCCCTCGGTGGCGGTGATCACCAATCTTTCCCCCAACCACCTCGACTATCACACCGACATGGAGGAGTACCGGGCGGCCAAGGAGAACATCCTTCGCTATCAGAAGCCGGGAGACCGGGCGGTTTTGAATTATTCGAATCCCTACACCCGAGCGGCGGCAGAGAGTGCGGCGGGCAGGGTGACCTTCTTTTCCTCAAAGGAGCGCTCCGGAGGGAAGGACGCGCTCTATCTCGAGGGCGACCGGATCATGCGGGGGGATGAGATTCTTCTCGAGCGGGGAGAGATCCGCTTGCCGGGGCTGCACAATGTGGAGAACTATATGGCGGCCATTGCCGCCGTTGAAGGGCTTGTTTCACCCGAAACGATCCGTCAGGTGGCAGAATCCTTCCCCGGCGTGGAGCACCGCATCGAATATGTCAGAGAGCTTGACGGCGTGACCTACTACAACAGCTCCATCGACTCCAGTCCCACCCGCACTATGGCGGCGCTGGAAGCCTTTGGGGAGAAAAAGCTTCTCGTGATTCTCGGGGGCTACGACAAAAAGATTCCCTACGATCCGCTGGGCGAGCCCCTCTGCCGTCATGCCAAGGCGGTTTTTCTCACCGGCGCTACGGCGGAGAAGATCCGGGATGCTATTCTCGCTTCTCCATCCTATCGGGAGGGGGCGCCCGCCATTACGATGGCTCCCTCTCTGGCCGAGGCGACCGAGGCGGCGCGGAAGGCTGCGAAGCCGGGGGATGTGGTTCTGCTCTCTCCCGCTTCGGCGAGCTTTGACGCCTTCCGTAATTTTGAGGAGCGGGGCGCTTTCTTCAAAAAGCTGGTACAGGGCTTTGAGTCGGCCGGCCTATGACCTTTCGGTCGACCCGGATGCCGTCAAAAACGATTTTATAAGAAAAGCTAAGGAAGAATAACATGAATATCCGTGAAACAACCATGAAACTTGCGGCCGAGGCGGAACAGGCGCTGGCCGGCCGCTTTGCCGAAATCGACGCGAATGCCTTTGCCGGAACCCGCCGGGTGATGGAGGCCTTTGCGAAATACCGGGTGTCGGACGCTATGTTCGCCGGCACCACCGGCTACGGCTATAACGACAAGGGGCGGGAAACCCTCGATCTCATTTTTGCCGAGGTCTTCGGGGCCGAGGCCGCCCTTGTCCGCCATTCGATCGTCAACGGCACACAGGCGCTGGCCATCGGCCTTTACGGCCTGCTTCGCCCGGGGGATGTGATGCTCTCGGTGACCGGAAAGCCTTATGACACCCTGGAGGAGGTGGTGGGCATCTCCGGCGAGGCGGGGAACGGCTCGCTGGCCGACTTCGGTGTGCGCTACCGGGAGATCCCCTTTACCGGGGACTTCGACTATCCGGCCATCGAAAAAGAGCTTGCCGACCCGGCGGTGAAGGTGGTTTTCGTCCAGCGCTCCAAAGGCTATATGGACCGCCCCACCTTACCTGTCGACGCCATCGGGGAGCTTGTCTCCTTTGTGAAGGCCCGCCGCAGCGATGTCTATGTCTTTGTAGACAACTGCTACGGCGAGTTCTGCGACGATAAGGAGCCCACGGCGGTGGGGGTCGATCTCATGGCGGGTTCGCTGATCAAGAATGCCGGGGGCGGCATGGCCCTGTCGGGCGGGTATCTTGCGGGCAGTGCCCGGGCGGTGGAGCTGGCCTCCTACCGCCTGACCACCGTGGGGGTGGGAGGC
>CAZGQH010000002.1:0-21770 GCA_964527575.1 uncultured Lachnospiraceae bacterium | reverse complement strand
CAACGGAGATCGTGAATAGTGATCTGATTTGTAATTAAGGTATACGGCGGCAGGGAAAAATCCTTGCCGCCTTTTTTTATTTGTCACATTTTTGCAAGTGTGGCGTAGTCCATTGAAAAAATAGAATTTTTGTGTTATAATTATTTACATAAGCTTGGTAGTTACGAGTTATAAAGAATATGAATATCAAAACCAAAAATGTTCGTTTGATATAAAAGGAAGAATAGATATGAAAGTCAATAGAAAAACTTTTCTCAAAATCATAAGCATCGCCATTCCTGTGCTTCTTGCAATACTGTTAATTGCAGTAATCTTGACACAGGTGGTCTTTACAATAAAGACATCCCCGGTCAATGTCGAAGGTGTTACTTGGGATGCTACAGATACCATTGAATACACCGTTGAGCGTTTCCGGTCGGGGACAATGTTTGATTATGAGCACGCTTGGTCTTTTAATGGCAATCTTCCCAGCGATGACCCCAACGATTTTATAGATCTATACTGTTGGTTTGAAGTGGAAAACACGGGGTATATAGATCAGTACACTATGGACGCAACTCTTAAAAACGCTGAGAATTATAGTGAAAACATCCTGTTTGTAACAGATGCGAACGCAGTGGTGACGACTCGTGTTTGGAGAAGATCATCAGAGCGGGCGTGCATTATCCTACAGGTCTATATCGGAAATCTCGATGAGAATCAGATTCGGGAACTGATCAGTGGACTTACCCTGTCGGTGGAAGCACAAGGAGACTATTTTGGAACAAGACACAAAACCGTATCCTTTGACACGTGCGATAATGTTTCCATTGAAAATGTGAGAAGTAATACTTACGATTGATGTAAATCAATTTGTTGTCACGGCTTGAAAAATGCTGACCAATAAATGTGCCAGACATATTGAAAATCTAAGCAAAATCGTTTATAATATTACCGTTGGTTGTGGCAACGCAATGGCAACAAAAAATCGGATAGCCTATGCTTTACCGATAATACAAATAATGTAGATACGCTCAGCTAAATCACATAAACAAACTTGTTTAGAATTGATTTTAGGAGAGCGAATGGGAATAATATTCAAAGGCTATACAGTATAAACTGTATAGCCTTTTGCATATTTGGATTGATTTTTGTTGGTTTTTTTGCTATAACTATATAGTAGACAAATCGGAAGTTGTGGGAGATAAAGAAGTATGAGAAATATCAGCCTATTTATTGCGATGAGCCTTGACGGATATATTGCGGATAATAAAGGCGATGTCGATTGGTTGAAAGGGCAAGGTGACGGTAATGAGAATATTGATACCTATTCTGAGTTTGTAAAAAATATTGATACGATTTTGATGGGGTGGAATACTTATCATCAAATTGTTACCGAACTTTCTCCCAAGGAGTGGATATATAACAATTTTACAACTTATGTTATTACACATAATGAGCATGCTTCCACTGAAAAAATTCGTTTTGTAGATATAAATCCGGTTAGTTTAGTAAAAAGGCTAAAAGAAGAAAACGGAAAAAATATTTGGATATGTGGCGGAGCTAATCTCGTCCAACAGCTTGTAAATGAGAATTTAATTGACTACTATTATATTACCGTAATTCCAACACTTTTAGGCTCCGGTATTCGGCTTTTTGAGAATGTAAAACATGAGATTAAGTTAAGATTGCTTAATACACGGTCATATAATGGCATGATAGATTTAGCCTATACACGAAGATAACTTCCAGTTTGATGAGGGGTGAAAATGAAAAATCCATGGGAAGAAATTTCATTATCTGATTATGAAAATCATATGAAACTGGATTCTGTTATGCAGTTGCAGGCTATGAATGAAATGATGAGAGGTCAATTTAATACTTATCCTATTTCCAGCGTGGCGATATTTGGTATTGCGGGTGGAAATGGTCTTGAACATATTCAGAAAGACAGATTTGAAAAAGTATATGGGATTGACATCAATTCTTCTTATCTGCAAGAAGTCATGAAAAGATATCCGAAGTTGTATGGACTCTTGGAATGCCTGTGTATCAACCTGATAGAGGAAGCAGATAAGCTGCCAAAAGCAGATATGGTCATTGCCAATCTGGTGATTGAGTATATCGGATATGAGTGTTTTCAAAAAGCAGTCAGGCAGGTAAATCCGAAGTATGTTTCATGCATTATCCAAATCAATATAGAGGATAACTGGGTGTCGGATTCACTTTATCTTCATGTGTTTGACGGACTGGAGCAAGTACATCTTCAGATGGAAGAACACGTATTAGAGAACACAATGATTGAAATTGGTTATCAATCAATTAAAACTTTGGAGTATTTGTTGCCTAATGGGAAAAAGCTGGTTCAGATAGATTTTGAAAATAGCTAACAGATTTTTGTTGAAGTCTGTTAACTATTTTAATATGAATAACAAATCTTAATGGCGTATGGGGACAAAGACATGCAAAGTATGAAAAGCGAACCAGAATTTTTTGTATATGAGTTTGCTGACAAGTAGTAAGCTAAACAGCTACCGATCCGATATTGACGGGTAGGCGCAGAATTTGTTTTTCGACTGATTAAGCATATGGTACAGCGCGAAGGCGTGAATGAAAAACTCAAAGCAAAAAGTCAGATGGAAGGGGTCAAAAAGAGAAATAACAGTAGGGGCCGGGTTATGGAAAGCATAAAAAATGAAATTTTATGTCCGGCATTTGTTGTGAATTGTGACCTCTTGACAAAAACGGATTTTTAGCGTAAAATATATAGGTCGAACAGCCGAAAGAGCGTAGAATCACGACGATTCTACGCTCTTTTTTTCGTTGTTCTTCGTAGTTTTCAGGCAGCTTTCTCTCGGATAAAGACTCCAAAAAATCCATGATTTTAAGGAGAATTTTATGAATCAGTCAGAAAACAGTCAATTTTTAGGGACAGAAAAAGTGGGAAAGCTAATGCTTAAATTTTCCATTCCCTGTGTGCTTTCTCTTTTAGTAAGCGCACTCTATAATATTGTTGACCAAATTTTTATCGGCAACAGTGAATTGAGCGCTCTCGGAAATGCAGCAACCGGCGTTGTCTTTCCCATTTTCATTATTGCACAAGCCATTGCCTGGTGTTTCGGTGATGGCTGTGCCGCTTACCTGAATATCTGTCAGGGAAGAAAAGACACGCAGTCCGCACAGAAGGCAATTGGAACAGGAATTATGGTTACGCTGCTTGCCAGCATTCTGCTGATGGCGGTATTCTTTCCGTTAAAGACACAGCTCCTGATGCTTTTTGGTGCTTCGGAAAACAGCATCGGCATGGCAATTGCGTATTTTAATATTATCTTAGCCTTTTTCCCCGTGTATATGCTTTCCAATATGATGAACGCCGTTGTCCGTGCGGACGGAAGCCCCGCTTGGTCGATGGCTTCCATGGCGATTGGTGCGGTTATCAACATCATATTAGATCCTGTTTTTATTTTTGGTTTGCATTGGGGTATGAAAGGGGCAGCGCTCGCTACGGTTATCGGTCAGCTTGTGTCTTTTGTAATCAGCTTTATTTATTTCTTTCGCACCAAGACATTCAAACTGACAAAGAAAAGCTTTATTCCCGATTTCAAAGCATTTTCAGGTGCTCTGAAGCTCGGCACTTCTTCTTTCATCACACAGATGACGATTGTTATCATCTCGCTGGTTTGCAACATTATGCTGGCAAAATACGGCGCAATGTCCCATTACGGCGTGGATATACCGATTGCAATTATCGGAATTGAAAGCAAAGTTTTTACGGTCGTAATCAATTTAGTGGTAGGAATAGTTCTTGGCTGTCAGCCGATTATCGGCTACAATATAGGCGCAAAGAATTACGGCAGGGTAAAGAAATTATATAAGTATATTCTTTTGTGTACGGTTGTAATCGGTGTAATTTCTACCTTGCTGTTTGAGCTGGCCCCCAAGGCGATCGTCGGAATTTTCGGAACGCCGACTAACATACCCAATCCAGAAGATTACTGGATTTTTGCCGAAAAGACTTTCCGCATTTTCCTTTCGCTCGTTACGTTCACTTGTATGATCAAGATGACCTCTATTTTCTTTCAGGCGGTCGGAAAGCCCGCACAGGCAGTCATTTCTTCGATGATAAGGGATATTGTCTGTTTTATTCCGCTCATTTTGATTTTGCCAAAATTCTTTGGGATCGAGGGTATTTTATTTGCCGCGCCGGTTGCGGATTTTATCGCTATGATTGTGGCGGTGGCCCTGACAGCTGTGTTTTTGCGGTCTTTGAAAACAGAACAGGCGAAAAAGCAGGATGCGTGCTAAAAATAAAAAGTAATTGATTTAGAAAGCGGCGGTCACGATTAAAAGAGCAGCCGTCCTTGCCTTCTTTTCTTTAGGCTAATTTCAAAAAACACCTTGACCGTGTGGTAAATGGGTATTATAATAAAAGGGCTATGAATTCGGGAAGCAGAAATCGAAGATAAAATACAAGGAAAGAACAGAGCGGGGAAAAGCTTACCAGCGAGTAAGTTCAGCACGGTGATACCCCGGTTTCGGGGGATTTGAGCCCACTTTTTTGCGTATTTTGCCCGATGCAACTGCCGGTTGACAGATTGCAAGCCGCCATTTGGTGGCGGGACTTTGGAAAATCTGTTATAGTGGAGACACCGGTGGGCGGTATGCCGTCCGAATTTTCGAGTGGAGGTTTCAGAAGAAGATGATTTTAGCGGATAAGATTATCCGACTGCGAAAGAAGAACGGATGGTCACAGGAGGAGCTGGCGGAACGGATGAATGTTTCGCGCCAGGCGGTGTCCAAGTGGGAAGGTGCCCAGACGATTCCGGATCTTGAGAAGATCCTTCAGCTCAGCGAGCTTTTCGGGGTTACCACCGATTATTTGCTGAAGGACGAAATCGAGGACGAGGAGCCTACAAAAGATGCTCCGAATCCCGGCGTCAAGCGCGTGTCACTGGAGGAGGCCAACGCTTATCTCGAACACCGGAGATGGGCGTCCCGGATCATTGCCATTGCTACCTTTTTGTGTATTCTTGCACCGATCTCCTTGTTGCTCCTTGGTTCCGCCTCTGAGGTGGGAATGCTGCCTTTTTCGGAAAATCTGGCGGTGGCCATCGGTCTTGTCATTCTGTTTCTGTTTGTGACCGTGGCGGTGGCCATGTTCATCTATTGCGGATTTCAGAATGCGCCCTATGAATATCTCCAGCAGGCTAAGCCCTTTGAGCTTGAATATGGCGTCAGCGGTATGGTAAAGGAAAGGCAGAAGGCCTTCCGAAGCCGGTATATTCTTTGGAACGTGATTGCAGCCTGCATCTGTATTCTTTCTCCGCTGCCCGTGATGATGGGGGCGTTTACCGAACGGGAATTTCTGATGACTCTTTTTCTCGGGATCACAATGGTGATCGCCGGAATCGGCGCCAGCCTTTTTATCGTAAACGGCGTTCGCTGGGCAAGTATGCAAAAACTTTTAAAAGAGGGCGAGTACTCTTTGAAAGAGAAAAAGAAAAGCAGTGTCAGGGAAGCGATTGGATCGGTTTATTGGCTGGTTTTAACGGCTGTCTATCTTATCTGGAGTTTTACCTCCCATGCCTGGCATATCAGCTGGCTGGTGTTTGCCGTGGGCGGCGTTCTTTTTGCCGGAATTATGGAGATCTGCAATCTCTTAATCGATAAAAACGAAAAAGACTGAGGCGCTCTGCGGGCGCAGGTTTCCGAACATAGTTTTGGCGGCGGAGGATTCTCCGCCGCTTTTTTTGTCTTTTCCAAGGCGGTTTTTTTGTGGTAAAATAAAAGAAAACTTTTTGTGTTATTGAGACCTGAAACGAAAAAAGAGTACTCTATGGGTGAAAGCGCTTTTATGTAAGACAAGGGAGGTGAGTTACACGGAGGATCAGGAAATCATCGGGCTTTATTTTGCAAGAGACGAGCAGGGAATTCGGGAAACCGAAAAAAAGTACGGCCGGCTCTGCTATAAGATCGCCTACAACATTCTGAACAATCGCGAGGATGCCGAAGAATGTGTCAATGACACCTATGCAGGGCTATGGAAGGCAATTCCGCCCGCAAAGCCGGATCACTTGATGGCGTTTCTCTGCAAGATCGCACGCAATCTTTCCCTGAAGCGGCTCGCGTATCAGAAGCGGGAAAAGCGCTCCCAGGGTGTGATGCTTTCTCTATCCGAGCTTGCGGAAATGCTTCCTGACGATTCTTTTGCTTTCGATACGAGCGACGGGGAGCTGGGGAAGCTCATCAGTCGTTTCCTGAGAACACAGAAGGAAGAGGTGCGGAATGTCTTTATCCGTAAATACTATTTCTTTGATTCGGTTGGGGAGATCGCCGCGCGGTATGCCTTTAGCGAAAGCAAGGTGAAGAACCTCTTGTTTCACACCCGGAACAGGCTGAAAGAGTATTTGAACAAGGAGGGAATTACGATATGAAAATACCGAGAGCAGCAAATGCCATGGGAGAGATCGATGAGGATCTGATTTTGGAGGCTGCTGCGAATAACGCGAGTAAAAAGAAAAACAGGCGCAGTCCTGCTCTCCGCTGGGGGGCACTGGCTGCTTCGCTTGTGCTGGTTTTGGTGGCCAGCCTCGCGATTATGCTGTCTTTCTTCGGGAAGGACAATGGAATCGCTTCCAAATACAAAAACTACAGTATATCCGGCTCGGAATTTGCCGTCGAGTGGCCCTGGGCCTACAAGACGATCTACGAGAAATATCCGGTTGTAGATTTTTCCGGAAAGACCTATACGATACGCATAGGCGTCAGCGTCGACCCTGCGCTTCTTGGCGAACAGCTTGGTAGCGGCAGGGCCGAGGGAAAAGATATTTATACCGGAAAGACCTATACCGAAAATTTTGAAGTGCGGAAGATCAAGGGCGTTTCGGAGGAGCTGCTTGTAGCGGTGGGAATGGAAGGAAAGTTCTATGTTTTTGAGAACCGGGAGAGTGCCTGTCCGGCCACCTGGGGAGAGGCGATGGACGCCTATGGACTTGCCGAGACGCTGAGTTTTCAGCGCTTTACCAAGTGCAAAGGCTCTGTGGAAAAGGGTTCGTATCTTCTTCGGGATGACGCCTATCTTTGGCAGGTTCTTGAGGGCTGCCGAGAGGCGGCGCTTGTCCGGGATTCTGATTCCTTCCGGTATGATGGCCGGATCTATCTCTCCTTTACCGCAACCTCCGAGGCGCTGGGCGTCTACAAACGGGTCTTCTCGATCACCGAGGACGGCTATCTGGTGACCAATATTTTCGATTACGAATGTGTCTATTACATCGGAGAGGAGGCAGCCGGAGAGATTATCCGCTATGTCGAAGACAATGCGACCGAAGCCGAGTCCGAGCCCTATGAATCCTCGGTCGCCGGGATCCTGACCGAGATCGGAGAGGATTATATCCTTGTGGATGATACGATCCTCTGCCGCAAGGCTTCGGAGGGAGAGGTGTTCAAGATTTCACTGGAAGACATTCGGATCCGCCGCTGTATTGACTGTACTGATGTCAAGGTGGGCGATTTTGTTGTGGTGAAATATCCGGGTTCTGTTTTGGCGGGCAACGAAATCGATCATGCCTATGCGCTCTATCCCGGGATTCTGGTCGATGGCGATGTGCTGATTCCGGAATAAATAATACAAAAAGGCGCTGCCGTTACGGTGTATTTCATAATGATAAAAGCAAGGATAATCAAATTGTCCTTGCTTTTATATTATGGTTTTGCTATAATGCAAATACATTAAACGATAATTTATAAGGTGAAATATATGAGCTTTATCTCTTATAGTTTGGATTTCTATAAAAATGAAATAAATAAATTAGAGATCGCCACTGTAAGCGAAGAAACGATATATCGAGCAAAACAACTACTGAAAATGCTTGATGATTTGCTTGACGAAGGATATACAGCGCTTAATAAAGCACTGGAAGAAACATTTTCGGGTGTTTCAAGATTAAAAGCATATCTTAAATTACATAATGCCGAGCCGTTTCCTGATTATCGCACCCTATTTTCAGAAATCGACATTGAATACGGGCAACAACCTTATGAACTTACAGAAGCGATCAAAGAACTAACCGAGACTGCCGAAAAAAGTACGGACAAAAGTGATAACGTGTTTTTATCGGAGTTGATTCGTTTCTGTGAATGGATAGGGTATGAAAAAGATACGGCATATATTTTTTTACTTCGCGATACGTTAGTGCCTTATATTTATTACCAAAATAAAAAAAGGGAAAATATTTATCCGTGGTTGTTAGGTAGAAATACGCTGTCGGTGTTAACGGGAAAAGATAATATAGATGATGAAATCCGTTCTTCTATTATAAAGGCATTGGAGTTTGGAAAATGCTGCAATTATAAAGATTTTTGCAGTGTGGTTTTACCCGACATACGTGCTACTTTGACACGGTATCCCGAAATAGAGAGCAATTTGACTAAGTTATTAAATGATATTGTGGAAAAGCGCATTATTGTGGTCGAGTCGGGGTGTTCGGGTACTTTTCCTATGTTACTAATGAGTATGGATGATCGTATTGATGTGCGTATGTATACAACATACCCGTATTTATTAGATATATACGGCGATAAAATATATTCGCCTAAGTATGAAGAAAACCGCTTATTTGAAACTTTGTATTCTCAGAATTTATACTTTCGTTTTTTTGATTTAAAAGGCGGGCGTTTTTTTGTTAAGAAATGCAAAAATAAAGAAATAGAAAAAATCGCTGTTGCGGAAATCAAAGCTATTTTAAACTAATATAATTAAATTATTTGAAACGATAATTTCAATTTATTTACTTATTTAGATAAAAATAGCTCACTGTCCTTCGTTTAGAAAGTACAGTGGGCTATATGTTTGACCACAAAATAAAATCCCTATGACAAGTATCTTTTGGGCGCCTTTTTTATTTTTCGTGGTGCTTTTTTCTTTCTGAGTTTGAGCGAATCTATTGAAATTGACACGAAAATCCGATACAATACGGATATACCGTTTTGTGAAGCTGTTTGAGTGGAGGGTCTCTGCGATGATTGGAAAAAATGTAAGGATCGGTGTCTCGTTACTTGCCGAGGATATGGAGAAGATGGTGCGCTTTTACCGGGATATACTGGGCTTTTCTACCCGATGGGATGGGGGAAATTTTGCGGAATTTGAGACGGCAAGCGGGGAATTGTCTCTGTTTATCTATGATAGAAGACAGTTTGTTCAGGCGATCGGGGAGAACTATATGCCGCCCTGCGGAATCAATCAGACCTTTGAGATCGCTCTGTGGCTGCCCTGTTTTGCCGATGTGGATGCGGAATATGCGCGCCTTCAAAAGTATGGTGTGCGGTTTCCCACCGGAGCGCCCCAGACCTTTTCCTTTGGTATCCGCAATTTTTATGTTGCCGATCCGGAGGGAAATCTGCTTGAAATCGGAAGTACCGTGGAAGAGAAATCGAAAGGTCTCTCATAAGCGAAATACCGGTAGAAAAGAATAGAAAAAAGATGCGGAGGATCTCATGGACAAAGACTTTGTGATACGAAACGAGCGGGAGAGCGATTATGAAAAGGTGGAGCAGGTCGTGCGGCGGGCATTCTGGAATCTCTATGTTCCGGGCTGTACCGAGCACTATCTTGTTCGCATCCTGCGCTCCCATGCCGACTATCTTCCCGCGCTTTCTTTTGTGGCCGAGCTTGACGGAGGGGTCATCGGCAGCATCCATTATACGAAAAACCACCTGATCGATGAGGCGGGATTGGAAAAGGAAATTCTCACCTTCGGGCCGCTCTGCATTGCACCGGAGTACCAGCGGAAGGGATATGGAAAACGGCTTATCGAGCATTCTTTTGAGAAGGCCGCCGCGCTTGGCTACGATACCGTCGTCATCTTCGGTGATCCGGGAAACTATGTGAGTCGGGGCTTTATCTGCTGCCGGAAATGCGGTGTATCCCTTTCGGACGGCAGTTACCCTACCGGGATGATGGTAAAGGAGCTGAAGGCCGGAGCTTTGGCGGGCCATCGCTGGATCTATCGGCAGAGCGGCGCCTACGACTTTTCGGAAGAGGAGGCGGCGCGTTACGACGAGACGCTGGAGCCCTGGGAGAAGAAAGTGCTGCCCTGTCAGGAGGAATTTTATATCATCAGCCATTCGGTCATCGGGCGGACTGGCGATTGACCGTTTTTGATAATAAGGAGAGAAAGAGATGGAATACAAGCGTTTTGGCAACAGAATTCTGGCACGGCTTGAACGGGGCGAGGAGATTCTCGAACAGGTGGAGGCGATCGCCAAACAGGAGGGGATCGTCTTGGCTTCGGTGCAGGCACTGGGGGCGGTGAACCGTTTTACGGTAGGGGTATTCAAGACCGAAGAAAAACGCTACATCGCCAACGAGTTTACCGGAGATTTTGAGATCGTTTCGCTGACCGGCACGATCAGTACTATGCAGGGGGCGTTTTACTGCCATCTTCATATGAGTGCCGGTGACGAGAGCGGGCATGTCTTCGGCGGCCACTTGAATCGGGCCTGTATCAGTGCCACCTGCGAGATGGTGATCGATTTGATTGACGGGAAGGTTGACCGCGCCTTTGACGAGACAGTGGGACTGAATCTGCTTTCTTTTTAAGAAAAGCTTTTTATGAGAGGGGGCTTTTTGAAAAGCCCCCTTTATAGACTCTTGATGAGATTTCTGCTCTACTGAGGGAAAAAGGGAATGATCATATGAATCCAAAATACTGGTATACCCTGATTCTCGACGGTTCGGTACCTTTTGATGAGGTCTGTCGGCGGTTGGAGAAAAGCTATCGGCTGGCGGCTGGAAAGGCCGGGGCAGGGAAAAAAGAACGGAGGAATGAAGATGGAAGAGAGGGTCATCCTGCGAAGCTGGCGGGAAGAGGATGCCGGGGCACTGGCTCGGATCATCGGCAATAAAAAGATTCAGGACAGGCTGCGGGACGGGATTCCCTATCCTTATACCGAAGAGGACGGACTGGTTTTCATCCGGGAGATGCTGGCGGCCGACCGGGAGATGGTGTATGCCTACGCCATTGTGGCGGATGGCCGTCTTGCCGGCAGTATCGCACTTTTCCGGCAGGGAAACATTCATCGCCGCACCGGAGAGGTTGGCTATTATCTCGGCGAGGAGTTTTGGGGCAGGGGGATCGGATCGCGGGCCTTAGCACTTTTGTGCGATAAGCTTTTCCAGGAAACCGATCTTCTCCGCATCTATGCGGAGCCCTTTGCGGAAAACAGTGCATCCTGTCGGATTTTGGAGAAAAACGGCTTTCGCTGTGAGGGAACCATGCGGCAGAATGCTCTGAAAAACGGGCGGATTCTCGATATGAAGCTCTACGCGCTGCTTCGGGCGGAGTGGGAGGATGCCCGCCGGATAACCGACGGAACTTCCGGGAACGAAAAAAGATGAAACCGGGAGTGAAGGGAAATCCTCTTCGATTTTTATAAAAAAACTTGCTATTGCAGGTGAGTTGTGCTATGATAGAGCCGGTTGCGCCGCGTTTAAGATGGGCGCAAAAGACTTGACAGCCCTGTTTTGATCTTGGACGCAGGGCGGAAATCAGGTGGTTATGGGATTTACCGTCGCGCTATCCAACGTTTTGATTACACTTTTTTATATACTGCCGGGCTTTGTCATTTGCAAGATGAAAAAGGCGAAAAGCGCGCATCTGCCCACGCTTTCCGCGGTTCTTATCTATGTGGGTACGCCTTTTCTGGAGGTTGCCGCCTTCATGTCGCTGGATTTTTCCCTGAGGGATCTCAAAAACATGGGGCTCTTTTTCCTGATGACGCTCGCGTTTCAGATTCTCTTCATGCTGATGATCTATCTGATCTTTCGGAAGAAGTATCATGAGAGCAAGTACCGGCTGCTGACCATCGGCTCGGTCATGGGAAATGTGGGCTTCTTCGGCCTTCCTGTCGTGCGGGCGCTTTTTCCCGAAAACCCCGAGGTGGCTTGCTATTCGGCGGTCTTTATGGTGTCGATGAATATTCTGGTCTTTACCATGGGCATCTTTTGCCTCACCGGCGATACCAAGTACATGTCCTTGAAGTCGGCGCTCCTCAATCCCAATATGTTCGGCCTTGTCCTGGCGCTGCCATTCTATCTCTTCGGACTGCGGGAGCATCTGCCTGCGGTACTTGTGAACGGAATCCAGACGGTGGCCAATATGACCACGCCGCTCTGTATGTTTATTCTCGGCATTCGCTTGGCCTCCACGCCGATCAAGCGTATTTTCGGCCGCCCCATGGTTTACATCATCGCTTTCATGAAGCTTTTGGTCTTTCCGCTCTTCTGCTATGGGCTTGCCTGGTTTTTGCCGGTGGATCCGGTGATCAAGGCCTCTATGCTGGTGCTCTGTTCCACTCCCTGCGCGGCAGTTATCCTCAGTCAGGCCGAAATTCATGAGAGCGAGACCGAGATGGCAGCCAACTGCATTTTGGTTTCGACACTCTTCTGCTTTCTGACCATTCCGCTTCTCACGCTGCTTTTATAAAATAAAAAACGGTGCTTCCCGCTTTTATCAGCGGGAAGCACCGTTTTTTATTGTACTTTAGCACCGAAGGGGAAGAGGGCAAGCTGCATCATTTTGAAGGACTGCAGTCCGAAGGGAATCCCGATGATGGTAATGCAGCAGGCAATACCCGAAGTGAGATAGCCGATCGCCATGCCCCATCCGGCAAAAATGAGCCAGAGGATGTTGGCGATAGGGTGTTTGCTGAAATCGCTGATTACCCTTTTCCCGAAGGGAAAACAGGTGAGCTTTGCCGCTTTGAAGCACTGTCTGCCGAAAGGAATGCCGATGATGGTGATGCAGAGCAAAAGTCCCAGAATCGACCAGCCAAGAGCAAGCCAGATACCGCCGAAAATGAACCAGAGAATGTTGCCTAAAAGACGCATGAAATAATCCTCCTGAAAATCAATCGTTGGGTCGCTTCGTCCTCAGTATAGCACAGAGCGCGACTTATTGCAAGAGAAAAAAACAGGGGATTTGGGGATGGAAAACGAGGCTTTCCCGCTATGGCTGATTTTGGTGGGCATCAGTTTTTTTCATCGGAACCATAATAGAGATAAAAGCGCAGAAAAAAGAGAAAGGGGAAAAACGATGCAGCGGGACCGGCGCCGGGATACGGCTGACTTTATTCTGATCGGGAGCATTGTATCTTTCCTGGGATGGCTGATGGAGACGGTTTTTGCCGCTCTTCCCGATGGGCGTTTTTACGACCGGGGGTTTCTGACCCTTCCGTTTTGTCCGATCTATGGCCTTTCGGTGCTGGCAGTCTTTTTTCTGCTGGGAACACCCCGTGAGGGCGGCCTGCTTTTTAAGAGGGTGCACCGTTTTGCGCTTCGTCTTCCGCTGTATTTTCTGCTGGCGGTACTCATTCCCACGGCGGCAGAGCTTGTTACCGGCCGCTTTTTTGTCGGGCAGTATGGCAGGCGCCTTTGGAACTATGGGGGATATTCGCTCTCTTTTGGCGGCGGACATATTTGTCTGTGGTTTTCGCTGCTCTGGGGTGTTCTGATCACGCTTTTCATGTGGTTTGTTTTTCCTGCCCTTCGCCGTCTTGTCGCCCGGCTTTCCTCTCCTGCGGCGCGGCTGCTTGCCGTACTTTTGGTTCTTGCGCTTGCGACCGACGCTCTTTTGAATTTCGGTCGCTATCTGTGAGGATCGTCTTTTTCGATCACCCGGGTGATAGACGGGTGTTTGCTTTAGAATCGCGGCTCTGTTGTGTTTCGCAACAGAGCCGTTTTTTGTCGAAAGGGATTTGGTAAAAGCATTCCTGATAATGAGAATGAATATGGAAAAATAAATCATTTATTCCGAAATTTTATTTTTTCTTTGAAAAGTATTGACAAATAAGGAGAAGTGTGTTATTTTTTAGGCTGTAATATTTGGGAATAAATTCGGATTTGTTGTCTAAATAGGGAAAGGAAAGGCGATGGCAAAACAGTATTTGGCGCACAGTCCCACCGAGTCCCATCCCGAGGGGCAGCCGCTTTACGAGCATCTGACCGAGGTGGCCTCTTTGGCCGGGCGGTTTGCCGGGAAATTCGGGGCCAGGGAGGAAGGCTTTTATGCCGGGATGCTTCACGATATCGGGAAGTATGCGAAGGATTTTCAAAGGCGCCTTGCCGGTTCTCACGAACGGGTGGATCACGCCACTGCCGGAGCGATTGAGGCGTGGCATCAAAAGGCGGCATCGGCGGCGTTTGCCATTGCCGGGCATCACGGGGGACTTCCGGATTACGGCAGCCGCTTTGACGGGCAGAGCTTCTGCGGGCGGATGAGTAAGGAATATCGGGATTATCTTCCGGACTATTCGGCTTTTCGTGAGGAGGTGGTTCTGCCGCCTGTATCGGTCGGACTGCCGGCGCAAGAGGATTTCTTTTTTCATACCAAGATGCTCTTTTCCTGTCTGGTGGACGCCGACTGGAGCGATACGAGCCGGTATTTTAGGGAAGAGCCGGAAAAGGAGCGAAGCTATGCCACACTCGGGGAACTGAATGCCCGTCTGGACGCTTGTTTTGCGGAATTTTCGGAAGAGGGCAAGGAGATCAATATTTTACGGAATCGGATCCGTCAGGGCGTGCTCGCCCATACCGACGACCCATCCGGCCTTTTCTCGCTCACCGTTCCCACCGGCGGCGGGAAGACGCTGGTCTCGATGGCGTTTGCCCTGAAGCACGCCCTGCGGCACGGCCTTGAGCGGATCGTCTATGTGATCCCCTATTGCAGTATTCTCGAACAGACTGCAGCGGTTTTCAGTGGGTGTTTCGGGGCGGAGAATCTCTGTCTACACTACTCCACGGCAGAGTTCAAGGCATCGGAGAAGGAAGGGGAAAAGGCCGATCCCAATGCCTTTGTTTCGGAGCGCTGGGACGCGCCGATTGTATTGACCACCTCGGTACAGTTTTTTGAATCGCTCTATGCCAATGGGCCCTCCCGCTGCCGCAAGCTGCACCATCTCTGCAAAAGCGTGATCATTTTTGACGAGGCGCAGATGCTGCCTCTGCCTTACCTATCCCCCTGTGTGTTTGCCATCTGTCAGCTGGTGAAGAATTTCGGCAGCTCGGCTCTTCTCTGTACCGCCACGCAGCCCTCGCTGGGGCCGCTGATTGAGAAGTATCTGCCGGGACAAGGAGTGACCGAGCTCTGTCCCGACCGGGAGGAAATGGCCGAGCGCTTTCGGCGGGTTACCTACCGCATGAAGGGGGCAATTTCCGATGAAGCTTTGCTCGAAAAGCTGTCGGAGGAGCGCCAGGTGCTTGCTGTCGTCAACAACCGCCGGCAGGCGCAGACGCTCTATGAGGGCTTAGCGAAGGAGGGAAGCTTTTGTCTGACCACCTATCTGACGCCCCATGACCGAAAAGCCGTGTTGGCGGAGATCAAACGAAGACTGGAGGTGGGGGAGGTCTGCCGGGTGGTCTCTACCAGCCTTATCGAGGCGGGGGTGGATCTCGATTTTCCCACCGTCTGGCGGGCTCTTGCGGGTCTCGATTCCATTGTGCAGGCCGGCGGGCGCTGCAACCGGGAGGGAAAGAGGACGGCGGCGGATAGCATCGTCCATATCTTCCAAAGCGAGGCGAGGGCGCCCCGCAGCCTTGGGCAGAATATTTCCGCCGCCGAGCGGACGATGAGAAAGTATCCGGAGGATCCGGCGGGATCCTCTGCCATGACCGAATATTTTGATTTTCTCATCCAGGTTCTGAAGGGCGAGGAAGGCCAAGACCGCAAAGCGATTATGGACGAGATCGAGAAGCTTGCCTATGAGACGATCGCCCGCGCGTTTCACCTGATTGAAGAGGACAGCGGTCTTCTCTATATCCGGGAGCCGGGCGGAGAGGATGTGATCGACGCGCTGGAGAGCGGGGTTTACACCCGTGATCTCTTGCGAAAGGCCGCTCTTTTTTCTGTTTCACTACCGAGGAAAAAGCTTGACTTGCTGGTGGCGGTCGGCAAGGCGAAGCCGCTTTTCGAAAACGGGGCGCTTCTGCTCGATCTCTCCTGCTACGACAGCAGGCTTGGCTTTCAGGCAGACGAAGAAGACAAAGCAATTTTTATATAAATAAAGGAGGTATTGCATGGCATTCAAACTGGAAGTGTGGGGCGATTATGCCCTCTTTACCCGGCCGGAAATGAAGGTCGAGCGTGTGAGCTACGATGTGATCACCCCCTCGGCGGCCCGGGGAATTCTGGAAGCGATTTTCTGGCATCCGGGGATGCGCTGGCGGATCGATCGGATCTACATACTGAATCCCATCCGTTTTTCCAATGTCCGGCGCAACGAGGTGTCGGAAAAGATCAGCGCCAAGTCGGTACAACGGGCTATGAAGGGCTCGGAGAAGGAACTTTTTCTCGTCACAAGGGACTGCATTCAGCAGCGGGCGGCCATGGTGCTGCGCGATGTGCATTATGTCATTGAAGCGCACTTCGACATGACCAACCGGGCGACGCCCTCCGACAATCCCGGCAAATTCTGCGAGATGTTTCGCCGGCGGGCGGAGAACGGACAGTGCTTTCACAGGCCCTGTTTTGGTACCCGGGAGTTTCCGGCATTCTTCCGCCTGTGGGGCGGCGGAAAAATCGAGACCGCATACCCCGACGAGGAGCGGGATCTCGGCTTTATGCTCTACGATATGGATTACTCCGATCCCCAAGATATCCGCCCCACCTTTTTCCGGGCGCAGATGCAGAACGGGGTCATCGACCTCACCGAAAGCGAGGTGTTCTCATGATCCTGCAGTCGCTGGTAAGCTATTACGACGCACTGGCCGAACGGGACAAGGCAGCCAAGCCGGGCTGGGCAAAGGTGAAGATAGGCTGGGCAGTCGAGATCGACCGGGAAGGGAATCTTGTCGGGCTGTTTCCCACGCAGGAGGAGAGCGTGGATCGGAAGAAGATGCTCCCCATGGAATTGCGCCTTCCGGCGCCGGTCAAAAAGTCCAGCGGAGAACGCTCCAACTTTCTCTGGGAAAATGCCGAATATCTTCTGGGTATTCCCACAAAGGAGGATTCCTCCAAGACAAGAAAGCGTTTTGAGACGGCGCGGGAGCTCCATTTAAGCCTGCTTGCGGGAGTGGATACGCCTGAGGCGGAGGCAGTTCGGAGCTTTTTTGAACACTGGGATCCCGATGCCTTTGACCGCTCGCTTTTCCCCGAGGGGTGTCTGGATGATTTTCAAAGGGGAAGCAATCTGACCTTTTTCTACGACAACCGGTTTATTGCTGACTATCCTTCTCTTCAGAAGGTGTGGCAGGCTGCCTATGACGATATCCGGGAGGGCGATCGGATGATCGACCTTGTGACCGGGGAGCCGGTAGTGCCGGAAAAGATCCATCCGGCAATCAAAAATGTGAGAGGGGCTCAGTCCTCCGGTGCGGCGCTGGTTTCCTTTAATGCGGAGGCATATCGCTCTTTTGAGCGGGAGCAGAATCTCAATTCGCCCATGGGAAAGGGAACGGCCTTTGCCTATACGGCCGCCCTCAATTACCTCACCGCCGATAAGGAACATAAGAAACAGGTCGGCGATATGACGGTAGTCTACTGGGCGAAGGACACATCGGAAGCCTATCAGGATTTTCTCGCTTGGGGCTTGGATGGGGAAGACGATACAATTACCGATGCCGATCTTGACGCCCTGATGGAGAAAATCGTCCGGGGCGAGCCGGTGATATTTCGGGAAGAGACGCTCTCCCCGGAAAGCGAATTTTATATCCTCGGCATTTCTCCGAATGCCGCCCGTCTGGCCATCCGGTTCTTTTATCGCAGCAGCTTCGGGGCGGTTATTGCCAATTTGGATAGGCACTACCGGGATATCGAAGTGGTTGCCGATCACCGAAATAAATGGCGAAAGATCCCGCTTTGGGCACTTCTGCGGGAGACGGTCAACCAGAAGGCATCCGACAAAACGCCCTCCCCTCAGTTGTCGGGCGATATGCTGCGCGCCGTGATGACCGGCGGACGCTATCCCGAGACCCTGTTGAATCAGACGCTTCTTCGCATCCGCGCCGAGCACGACATCACCCGCGGACGGGCGGCGATCATCAAGGGCTATCTGATACGGAACACAAAAAATCATATCAATTATAACGAAATCAAGGAGGCAGCAACGATGGCACTCAACGAAGAAACAAGCTATACACCCTATGTTCTGGGAAGGTTGTTTTCTCTTCTGGAGGCGATACAGGAGAAAGCCAATCCCGGAATCAGCACAACCATCAAGGATCGCTATTTTAATTCCGCCTGCGCCACCCCGGCGGCAGTCTTCCCCATTTTGATGAAGCTTTCGAACAGCCATCTGAAGAAGTTGGATGGCAAGACGCGCGTCTATTACGGTAAGCAGCTCGGAAGCCTGACTGACAAACTGGAGACCGATTTTCCCAAAACATTCTCTCTGCAGGAGCAGGGCAGCTTTGTGTTGGGTTACTACCATCAGACTCAGAAACGATTTGAAAAGAAAAACGAAAATAGAGAGGAAAACTAAAATGAAAGAAGCCATTCAGAACCGCTACGAATTTGTCATGCTCTTTGATTGCGAGAACGGAAACCCCAACGGCGACCCGGACGCCGGCAATATGCCCCGGATTGACCCGGAAACCGGTTATGGGATCGTCACCGATGTCTGCCTGAAGCGCAAGATCCGCAATTATGTGGAGCTTGCCCGGGAAGGAAATGAGGATTACAAGATTTTTATCAAAGAAAATATTCCGCTGACAAGAAGAGAGAATGAGGCCTTTCAGACGGTGGGGATCGAGGACGCTGCTAAGATGAAAGGCGACGAGCTGCAAAAGAAAATCAAGGCCGTCAAAGCGGGTGGCGTGGATGTGGACAGCAAGGTGCGGGACTACCTCTGCGGTCACTTTTTTGACATCCGCACTTTCGGCGCCGTGCTGACCACCTGTGTGAAGGGGGCGCTGAACTGCGGTCAGGTGCGGGGGCCGGTGCAGCTCTCCTTTGCCCGCAGTGTGGAGGCGGTGGTTCCTCAGGAGCTTACCATCACCCGCACGGCGATTACCACCGAGACAGATGCGGAAAAGAAGAGTACCGAGATGGGGCGCAAGTACATCATTCCCTACGGGCTCTATCGGGCAGAAGGGTATGTGTCCGCCAATCTGGCCCGCCGGGTGACCGGCTTTTCGGAGGAGGATCTTGCGCTTCTCTGGGAGGCGATTCTCAATATGTTTGAATGCGACCATTCCGCCGCCCGGGGTAAGATGGCGCTGCGGGAGCTGATTGTCTTCCGGCACGACAGCGAGCTCGGAAATGCGCCCGCCTATAAGCTCTTCGATGCGGTCAAGGTAGAGCGGACCGAGGGATCGGTCGGTCCTGCCCGCGCCTATTCCGATTATGTTGTTACGGTGGATGAGGCATCGATCCCTGCCGGCGTCAAAGTGGAGCGGATGGGCGGATGAGTTTTCGGGAGGAGGATTTTCTTCCGATCAGCGGGATTCAGCACTTTGCCTTCTGCCGGCGGCAGTGGGCGCTGATCCATATCGAAGGGCAGTGGGCGGAGAACGGACGCACGGCCGAAGGCCGTGTCTTTCACGAGCGGGCGCACGATGGAGCTGCCTCGGAAAAGCGAGGGGATCTCTTGATTCTTCGGGGACTTAGGGTCTTTTCTTCCTCGCTCGGTGTCAGCGGCGAATGCGATGTAGTGGAGTTTTGGCGCGATGAGGAGAAGGGCGTGCCGCTCTTCGGCCGGGAGGGGAACTGGCGTCCCTGTCCGGTGGAATATAAGAGCGGCATGTCCAAGGAGAACGATGCAGATCGCCTCCAGCTGGCTTTACAGGCTATCTGTCTGGAAGAGATGCTCGGATGTCCGGTCATCGAAACCGGCTTCCTCTATTACGGCCAGCCCCGCCGCCGGGAGGAGGTTTCTCTGAATGAGGAGCTTCGCGCTGCGGTTCGGGCTATGGTGACCGAGATGCGGGATTATTGGCAGCGGGGCTATACGCCCAAAGTTAAAACGGGGAAGCACTGTAACGCCTGTTCGCTGAAGGAACTTTGTCTGCCCGTTCTCTGCCGGGAAATGAGCGTGAGTGAGTATATCCGTGTCGCGCTCGGTGAGAAAGGAGGGGAGAGAGGGTGAGACGGCTGCTCAATTCGCTCTATGTCCTTACGCCGGAGGCCTATCTCTCTTTGGACGGCGAAAATGTGGTGGTGAAAAAGGACGAGATAGAGATGGGACGCTTTCCCCTCCACACGCTGGAGCAGATCGTCTCCTTCTCCTACAAAGGAGCCAGTCCCGCCCTGATGGGAAAATGCGCCGCGGAACAGGTTGAGTTGACCTTCTACACGCCGAGTGGGCGTTTTCTCTGCCGCGTAGGCGACGGGGTGAGGGGAAATATTCTGCTTCGAAGAAAACAGTACCGCGTAGCCGACGAGGAGAGCGCCGCTCTGCCAATTGCCCGGTCGTTTATTTTGGGTAAGGTCTACAATGCCCGCTGGGTGATCGAGCGGGCAATCCGTGATCATCCGCTGACGGTGGATGTTGCGCGGCTGCAGGCGGTGTCGGCGGGACTGCAAAGCTCGCTTTGGGCCATCGAGAGCTGTATGTCTGCCGACTCGCTTCGCGGACTGGAGGGGGAGGCGGCCAGTCTCTATTTTTCGGTGTTTGACGAGCTGATCCTCCGAAAAGAGGTCGCTTTTCGCTTTGAGACCCGAAACCGCCGTCCGCCTCTCGATCGGGTAAATGCGCTTCTCTCCTTTGCCTACAGTCTTCTGACCGGGCAGTGTGCCTCGGCGCTGGAGAGTGTGGGGCTCGATCCCTATGTGGGAATGCTTCACACCGACCGGCCCGGGCGGAAATCATTGGCGCTTGATCTGATGGAGGAGCTGCGAGCTGTGGTGGCCGACCGGTTTGTTCTGACCGGGATCAATACGCGGGTCTTTTCCGAGAATATGTTTGAGAAGAGCGAGAGCGGAGCCGTACTTCTGAATGAGGCGGGAAAGAAGGCTTTTCTGGCCGCCTGGAAAAAGCGGCGGGAGGAGGCGCTGACCCATCCTTTTCTGAAAGAGAAGATTCCCTGGGGACTCGTGCCTTATGTGCAGGCGCTGCTGCTTGCCCGTCATCTGCGAGGGGATCTTGAGAATTATCCGCCGTTTCTTTGGAAGGGAGGAGTGTTTCATGCTGGTTGTGATCACCTATGATGTCAATACCGAAGATGCAGGCGGAAGAAAACGGCTGCGGAAGGTGGCCAAGGAATGCCTGAATTATGGGCAGCGCGTTCAGAACAGCGTGTTTGAATGTCTTTTGGATGCGGCCGAATACCGGCTCGTGAAACACAGGTTGGAGCAGATCATCGACCAGGAAAAGGACAGCCTGCGCTTTTACAATCTGGGAAACAGCTATCAGAACCGGGTGGAGCATCTGGGCGCAAAGGCATCTTATGAACCGGAGGGCCTTCTGCTCTTGTAAAAATGTCGTATCCGGTGTTGGTGCGAACCGGAAGCGATCATGAATTTGTTGTGGCTTTCGCACCGTATTTTTCCTGTTTTTAGCGGGATTACACCGTATGGTTCCCGCTTGTAGGGCAAATCTTTTATGGAATGTGCAAGGATAGAATTAGTGTTCTTGTGTTTTTCTGTATAAATTTGCAGTCGCCCCCCTCGCGGGGGCGCGGATTGAAATTTACCGGGCGGGAGATGATTCTACTTATTCGCATGTCGCCCCCCTCGCGGGGGCGCGGATTGAAATTCCTCATCTACCAGAAGAGAAGAGCGATAAAAAGTCGCCCCCCTCGCGGGGGCGCGGATTGAAATATCCTTAAAAGGACCGTAATCCTGCGCCATGCGAGTCGCCCC
>CAZGQH010000001.1:0-25500 GCA_964527575.1 uncultured Lachnospiraceae bacterium | reverse complement strand
TCTTCTCATGAACAAAAGGGTCGCCCCCCTCGCGGGGGCGCGGATTGAAATATCATACTGCTTCTGACTCAAGCCCTTTTCAGCGTCGCCCCCCTCGCGGGGGCGCGGATTGAAATCGTTATATACGATGCCTCAAAACCAGGAATATCCGTCGCCCCCCTCGCGGGGGCGCGGATTGAAATAGATCGAGACGACGGAAAAAGGCAAGGTGGAGTATGTCGCCCCCCTCGCGGGGGCGCGGATTGAAATGACTTGACCAATAGTACTTACCGAAGATCTTGCGTCGCCCCCCTCGCGGGGGCGCGGATTGAAATTAAGCTCCAAACGGTGGTATGAAAGATTTCCTTACGTCGCCCCCCTCGCGGGGGCGCGGATTGAAATAGTCGACCAAGTGACATCTTGCTGAAACCGATAAGTCGCCCCCCTCGCGGGGGCGCGGATTGAAATTCGGGAGCCCTCACCATAATGCCGGATAAAGCTCGTCGCCCCCCTCGCGGGGGCGTGGGTTGAAATATCAGTGCCGTTACCCCGAAGCCGTTATGCTTCTGTCGTCCCCTTGCGGGGGCGTGGGTTGAAATTTTCGCCACGAATCATTTTTTTGCCTCCTTGTATGTCGCCCCCCTCGCGGGGGCGCGAATTGAAATGATAAAACCTACCATGCCGTACCCGAACAAGGCGGGTCGCCCCCCTCTTGTGGGCTCGGATTGAAAGTGGGGATGGATATCTGATTACTGGCAGACATCTCGTCGCCCCCCTCGCGGGGGCGCGGATTGAAATTATGCAGTTTGGGATAACTATTACGATTTTGTACTGTCGTCCCCCGCGTGGGAACGTGGATTGAAATTTTGGAAAGTATTGACAATGCCGCGTGATTGGTGAAGTCATCCTTATGCGGGGATGCGGGTTGAAATTTTTGCGGTATATCCGGGAGCGGTCGGTCTCTGCCGTCGCCCCCGCGGGGGCGTGGGTTGAAATTGTGATCCCGACACCGGCAACATCATCGGTTTTGGTCGCCCCCTCGCGGGGGCGCGAGTTGAAATCTTCGAAGAATGGCTGTTTAACTTCCCGGCAAAGTCGCCCCGCCCCCCGGACGAGGCGTGGATTGAAATTTTGAAAAGTATTGACAATGCTGCACGATTGGTGAGGTCGCCCCCACGCGGGGGCGCGGATTGAAAGTCACAGGATGCGGCGAATAAGACCGCAGAGGAGGTCGCTCCTCACGCGGGGGCGTGGGTTGAAATCGTTTTTTTACATTATACTCCAATTCTCAATTTTTGTCGCCCCCGCACGGGGGCGCGGGTTGGAATAAGGACAATTTGCTCACAGAACTCCAGACTAAGCTGGGTCGCTCCCCGCACGGGGGCGTGGATTGAAATTTGCTTAGTGCCGTTATAAATCGGTAGTCTACATGTCGCCCTCTCGCGGGAGCGCGGATTGAAATATTCCGATGTTTTACAGCAGCGAAAATGGCCTTAGTCGCCTCCCTTGCGGGGGCGTGGGTTGAAATATGTACAGATCGTAGTGAGGCGGAACAAACACAGTCGCCCCCTCGCGGGGGCGCGGGTTGAAATATGTCGTGGGTGGGAGGAAAGAAAGTCTTGCGAGAGTCGCCCCTTCGCAGGGGGCGTGGATTGAAATTGCAGAACTCGACGCTGTTCGGTACCATCCATTGGTCGTCCCCACGCGGTGGCGCGGATTGAAATGATATGACGGATTATGAGGTTCCCCATCAGGGAGGTCGCCCCCGCATGGGGCGTGGGTTGAAATAGGCTTGCGCCTTGGCATATTGCTGTATCGACCTTGGTCGCCTCCACGCGGGGGCGTGGATTGAAATTACGAGAGAAACGGCATCAAAGTCTTATTACCCGAGTCGCCCCCCGCACGGGGGCGCGGATTGAAATCTCGGCTGGATATCGGATTACTGGCAGACGACTCGTCGCCCCCACGCGGGGGGCGCGGGTTGAAATACATTTGACTGCCTCATATTGTCGTCCTCAAATAAGTCGCCCCCGCGCAGGGGCGTGGGTTGAAAGAATATTCTCGTATTTGTCGGGGCGGGGAAGATGCGGGAGGTTGCTCGCGACAATGTTCCGGAATCACCCGGACAAAATATCACCCATCGGGAGTGCTTGGAGTTGTTCCCGATGGGTGATGGTTATTCGATGATGCGATTGTCCGCGAGGATTTCGGGGTGATGACGGAGGCTGTCCTTTTCGGTGATGGGGCGGAGGACGCGGCAGGGAACGCCGGCGGCAAGGGAGCCGGCGGGGATGTCGCGCGTGACGACGCTGCCCGCGCCGATTACGCAGTTGTCTCCGATGGTCACGCCGGGGCAGACGGTGACATTCGCGCCGAACCAGCAGTTATTGCCGATTGTCACCGGCTTGGCGTAGCAGAAGTGCTTCTTCTCGCCGGAGGCGGTCAGCATGGCGTTCCGCTCGTTGGGGAGGAGAGGATGCAGCGGGGTGACGATGGTGGTATTCGGGCCGAAGTTGCAGTTGTCGCCGATGGTGACGGCGGCATCGTCCTGTACGGTAAGGTTGAAGTTGGCGAAGAAATTCTTCCCGATTCTTGTATGCTTGCCGTAGTGGAAAAAGATTGGTCCCTGCAAAAATCCGCCCTCGCCGATCTCGCCGAGAATTTCCCCGAGAAGGGAGGCTCTTTTTTCACTCTCGTCCTCGTAGGTAGCGTTGTAGTCGAGGTTCAAATTATGAGTGCGGAGCTTGATGGCCTTCAGCTCCGGGTCGGCGGGGCAGAACAGGATGCCCGCTGCAATTTTTTCTTCTTCTCGCATGGAGTACCTCCGTAGTATCGTTTTATCGGCAGAGCCGCGGCGCCGCCGTTTTTGTCGGAATCGCGCTGTTCTTATCATAACGCAGAATCTCCCTTTTTGCAAGACTTTTGGACTTTTTATCTCCTTTTTCGGTTGAAAAAGAGGGGGCAATATGGTATAATTGCTACATGAAGTGTCTGGCAAAGACAGAACGAATATGGTAATTTTATACACTCGACAAATATTCTATTATACTTATCGATAGGGCGACTCTTTCCTCTATCGGTCATCCGGAGGATAACATGGCAGAAAAAATCACCGCCGCAATCGGCTTTGAAAAACAGATCTGGGATGCAGCGTGCGTGCTGCGCGGCAATATGGATGCGTCCGAATATAAAAATGTGGTGCTGGGATTGATCTTTCTGAAATATATCTCCGACCGCTTCGAGGAAAAACACAGAGAGCTTGTAATCGAAGGCGACGGATTTGAAGAGGATATCGACGAGTACACCTCCGAGGGCATTTTCTTTGTGCCGCAGGGCGCACGGTGGAGCGATATCGCCGCAAAGGCGCACACGCCGGAAGTCGGTACGGCAATTGACGACGCCATGCGCGCCATTGAGAAGGACAACAAACGGCTGAAGGATATCCTGCCGAAGAATTTCGCCCGTCCGGAGCTGGACAAGCGCCGGCTCGGAGAGGTTGTCGACCTCTTTACCAATATTCAGATGATCGAGCACGGGGACGAGAAGGACATTCTCGGCAGGACCTATGAATACTGTCTTTCCAAATTTGCCGAGCAGGAGGGCAAGCTGGCGGGTGAGTTCTACACGCCCTCCTGCGTGGTGCGCACACTGGTAGAGGTCTTACAGCCCTACCACGGGCGGGTGTACGACCCCTGCTGCGGAAGCGGCGGCATGTTTGTGCAGTCGGCGAAATTTGTCGAGAGCCACAGCGGCAACATCAACGATATTTCGGTCTACGGGCAGGACTCCAACCCGACCACTTGGAAAATGGCGCAGATGAATCTTGCCATTCGCGGCATCGACGCCGATCTCGGCAAGTTCAACGCCGATACCTTCTTCAACGATTGCCACCCGACGCTCCGGGCGGATTTCATCATGGCAAACCCGCCCTTCAACCTCTCAGATTGGGGCGCGGACAAGTTGGCGGACGATCTGCGCTGGCAATACGGCACGCCTCCGGCGGGAAACGCCAACTTTGCGTGGCTTCAGCACATGATCTATCATCTGGCGCCCAACGGACGCATCGGCATGGTGCTGGCCAACGGCTCGCTTTCCTCCCAGAGCGGCGGGGAAGGAGAAATCCGGAAGAATATCGTGAGCGCCGATCTGGTGGATTGCATCGTTGCCATGCCGACCCAGCTCTTTTATACCACGCCGATTCCCGTGTCGCTTTGGTTTCTCTCAAAGAATAAGAAGCAGAGGGGCAAGACCCTCTTTATCGATGCGCGCAAAATGGGCACGATGGTCACACGCAAGAACCGCGAGCTGACCGACAGCGACATCCGGAAAATTGCCGATACCTACAACGCCTTTGCGGCCGGCGTGCTGGCCGACGAAAAGGGTTTCTGTGCAGCTGCGACCACCGAGGAGATTGCCAAGCAGGACTACATCTTGACACCGGGACGCTATGTAGGTATCGAGGAGCAGGCCGAGGATGACGAGCCGTTCGACGAAAAAATGAAACGACTGACCGGAGAACTTGCTGAGCTTTTCGAAAAGTCGCACGAGTTAGAGAAGGAAATCCGGGAAAAGCTGGGGGCAATTGGGTATGGCATCTGAGTGGAGAAAATGCAAATTACACGATGTGATTTCCTTTAATCCATCGGAAAAATTGCCGAAAGGTACAATTGCTAAAAAAATTTCTATGGATGTTTTGCATCCTTTTTCGAGAGATATTCCAGCATATACGATTGAAGCGTATTCAGGTGGAGCAAAATTCCGTAACGGTGACACCATTATGGCGAGGATTACTCCGTGTTTGGAAAACGGAAAGACTGCCTTGGTAAATATTCTTGATAATAATGAGGTTGCATTTGGCTCTACGGAATATATCGTTATGCGGGCAATTCCGGGTGTAAGTGATCCAAATTTTATATATTATTTGGCAACAAGTCCGCTTGTAAGAAATCCTGCAATAAAATCAATGGTAGGATCTTCTGGAAGACAACGAGTTCAACAGAATGTACTGGAATTATTAGAGCTTCCTATTCCTCCCTTATATGACCAGCAAGTGATTGCTTCAACCTTAAAGTGCTTAGATGATAGAATTGAACTCAACAATCGGATAAACGATAATTTACAGCAGCAAGCATTTGTTTTCTTTAACAGGCTCATGATTGATGCTGACAATGACAACTGTACGGTGTCTGATTATGCGTATCTCAACCCGAGGCGAGTATTGGCAAAGAATCAAATCGCTCGAAGTATTGATATGAGCCAGTTATCAACAAGTGGAGTATTTCCTTCTGGATGGGAAATTAAAGCATTTAACGGAGGAATGCGTTTTACCAATGGTGATACCCTTTTAGCGCGTATTACCCCATGCCTTGAAAACGGCAAGACTGCTTTCATTGACTTTCTCGATGAGAGCGAAGTAGCTTTTGGTTCGACAGAGTATATTGTGCTTGCTCCCAGAAATGGTGTACCAGCTGAAATGCTGTACTGTCTGGCTCGTTATCCTGCGTTTGTCGATTACGCAGTCAAAAACATGAATGGTAGCAGTGGAAGGCAGCGTGTTTCCGCTGAAACCATAGGACAGTTCCGGCTCCCCAAATTTGATGAACAGAGTCTATCGAAGTTTGGAGAAGCAGTAGCACCGATGTTTCTCAAAATGCGTTACAATGCTCTTGAAAATATCAGGTTAGCTGAACTACGGAATGCACTTCTGCCGAAGTTGATGTCCGGCGAGATCGATGTTTCTGCCGTCCAGCTCTAAGCTGCTAATTATCGTTTAACTATTTTTTAACTTGGGTTTATATATCACAATCAATGCCGATACTAAATAAAATGGTGTTGAGGTGATATGGATATGATTAATGAAATTGTAAAGTGGCTTCTCTCATCAATGGATGAACTTATTGACTGTGATTATTTAGCCGAAATGGAGGATAACAAAAATGACAAACTTCGAGGAGAAGGACTTGCTTCGTTTATCGATGATTCTCGAGAATCAGGGCGCTACAACCAGAGATAAGTATATTTGCAAATTTGCTGAGTACATTCTATTTGATTCCGAGAAAAATGAGCAGTCATCTTTAGAAATCTGTACAAGAATAAAAAATAAGTTTCTACTTGAGTTTGATATTACTGAAATTGAGACAGCTATTAAAGCAAAAGGTCGGGGGAGAATTGTAAAAAACGGGCTGTATTACCAATTGAGTGAAAAAACGGCTAATCAATTGGCGGCACAATCGTCTGCATTGGAAAAACTGAAATACTATTTGAAACTTTTTTCCGATGAAAGAACTGATTTTGACGAGAACGCACTTTTAAGTCTTATACAGAGTTTTTTATATTATTGCTTTAACTCAAATGCCCAAAATTTACTTACTATTATGGATGGTGATTCAGAAAAGATTTCCTTTTTGAGATTTAACAGTGAATTTAATCCATCTTCGGAAGAGATTGAAATTATTAATGAATTTTTACGATGGGAAAATGATGATAAAAACAGATTCCTTTATTCGGTTATATCGTCTTGCTATGAGTATTGTCTGATTACATCGAACAAAAATCCTACAATTTCCAAGTCGATCTTTAGAGGAAAAAAATTCTTCCTTGATACGAATATTATTTTTAGAATTGCTGGATTTAATAAAGATGAACGAAAATTTGTTTCAAAAGCATTTGTTGAAAAATGCAAAGAAGTTGGAATCACTTTATGTTACTCGAGTGCGGTACTAAATGAATTATATAGAGTTATCGATGCACAGATAAAATATATACGAGCAATTACGAACGCTCAACCTCCGGTAAATGCAGAGATGTTATCGAAGATATCTGGTGGATTTGAAATCAATGATTTTTATTTGATTTATTACAACTGGTGCAAAGAAATTCAAAACAAATACAATGATTATGCGTCTTTCAGAAAATATTTGATAAGCAAGATTAGTAGCGCCATTAAAGATTTTGAATATGTTGATTCTTCGACCATCAATATTTCCTCCCAAACGAAGCAACAACTTTTTGAAAGTTTAAAACAATACAAAACTGAAAAAAGACCATATAAAAGAACCACCGATGATTCGATAAAAACAGATGTATGTCAGGTACTGTATATTAATTCAATACGCCCTCCAAATGCAAAAAATCTATGGAGCATGAACGAATACATAGTTTCTGCGGATCAACTGCTTGTCGCATGGTCAGAGGAAAACTTCAACGGGGTTCCGATTGTGGTTATTCCCAGCCTTTGGTTGTCAATTATCTTAAAAGTTGCTGGCAGAGCTACAGATGATGACTACAAATCATTTTGTATGTTTATGACTTTGAGACATTTTCGCACTGAAGAAGATAATATCAATATCAATCCAGTTGAGCTTTTATCGGTAATATCTCAAAAAACAGTTGATACTCGTCTTAAGGAAAGTATCATTGAGGAGATTCTGGAAAACAGAGGTAATTATTCTTTCGATGATCCTGAAAATTATGAAGTATCAGTTGATTGTGCTTTTGATAAAATTTTGAAACAGGAAAAAGGATTGCACAAAGAAGAATTGTTAAAAGCCGTTGAAGCAGAAAAAGAAGCATCGAAAAAAGCTACGGAAGAATATAGAAAAGAATTAGAAAGCAAAAAGTCCTCTGAAGAATATGCTCAAATATATTCTCAAAGAAAGGCTCAAAGAAAAGTTGAATGGTTTTCTCATCGAGCACATATTCCACTAATTGTCACAGGAATTGTAATATTGCTAGCAGTGGTTATTTTGCTGTGTTGGATATTCAAGGTGAAGCCGATCGCAAGTTTGCTAACCAACATTCTAGAGAGTGAAGACATAAGTGAGGTAATTGTAAGTGCAATCGTATGGCTCTTTAATCTCTTTGTGATAACTTTACCGACATATTTGGGGAAAGTTTGGGAATATCTATCTTCGGAAAAACGAAAGGACAAGCTTTGCTCAAAATATTTTAAGCAGCAGTTAAAAGTGCTTAGCGATAAATAGACAATGAAAATGCTATGCTGATAAGATTATGCAGTAATCATATTTTAAAAATCACAGAATTATCTTGATATTTTAAACACAAAAGTTTAATAAACACAAAATACAATAATTAATCGGAGAGTAATATGTCATTCACCGAATCTACCTTCGAACAAGCCATCATCGAGCTATTCGAGCGCATGGGATATACCCACATATACGCTCCCGATCTGAATCGGGAGGACTTTTCGAGTCCACTTTTGACCGGTGTGCTTCAGGATGCGCTTGTCCGGATCAATCGGGGTCTGCCGATGGCGGCGATTCGGGAAGCGATGGGGAAGCTGTGCGAATTTGAGAGCGGAAGTCTTGTGCAGAAGAACCGCACCTTCACGGGGTATCTGCAGGACGGCGTAGAGGTGAATTATCTTGCGGACGGGGAGGAGCGCGCGGCGCTTGTGCGGCTGATTGACTACGAAAAGCCGGCAAACAACGAGTTTTCGGTGGTTAATCAGTATACCTTCATCGAAAACGGCAACAACCGCCGTCCGGACATCCTTTTATTTATCAACGGTATGCCGCTTGTCCTGATGGAGCTGAAGAGTCCCTCTCAGGACGAGGTGGGCGCGGAAAATGCCTTCAATCAGCTCCGGAATTATATGCAGGACATCCCATCGATCTTTATTTACAATGCCATCTGCGTCATCAGCGATCTTTCTACCAACAAGGCGGGGACGATCACCTCTGGATTTGACCGCTTTATGGAGTGGAAAACGAAGGACGGCAGCTACGAAAACACCGCCTATGCGCAGTTTGACACCTTTTATGAGGGTATGTTTCAAAAGGAGCGGCTGCTTGATCTTCTGAAAAACTTCATCTGTTTCTCCGACGATGCCGAAAAGCCGGCCAAGATTCTTGCCGGCTATCACCAGTATTTCGCCGTGCGCAAGGCGGCAGAAAAAGCGGTCGCTGCCACCAGGACCGACGGGAAGGGCGGCGTCTTCTGGCACACGCAGGGAAGCGGCAAATCGCTGTCGATGGTCTTTTACGCGCATCTTTTGCAGGAGGTATTACATAGCCCGACGATTGTCGTGATGACCGACCGTATCGATCTGGACGATCAGCTTTACGCGCAGTTCTGCAAATGCGCCGGCTTTCTCCGTCAGACCCCGCTTCAGGCGGAAAGCAAGGAGCATCTGAAATCCCTCCTTGCCGGCCGGGCCGCACACGGCATTATTTTTACCACCATGTTCAAGTTTGAAAAGGGGGAGGCACCGCTTTCCGACCGCCGGAATCTTGTGGTTATCGCAGACGAAGCCCACCGGGGGCAATACGGCTTTGACGAGCGCGTGGTGATGGCCGAAGACAGCGAGGGCAACCAAGAAGCCCGTGTGGTCACCGGCAATGCGCGAATCCTTCATGACGCGCTGCCCAATGCCACTTTTGTTGGGTTTACCGGCACGCCGGTATCCTCCAAGGACCGCAACACCCGCGCGGTGTTCGGCGATTACATCGACATTTACGATATGACGCAGGCAGTGGAGGACGGCGCAACGCGCCCGGTCTATTACGAAAGCCGTGTCATCCATTTGAAGCTCGACCCGGACATGCTCCGACTGATCGACGCCACCTATGACGCGCTGGAGCAGATGTCCGACAGCGCCACGATCGAGAAGAGCAAGAAGATGCTCGGGCAGATGGAAAGCGTACTCGGCGCGGATTCCACGATACAGTCGCTGTGTGAGGATATCGTCACCCACTATGAAGCAAACCGCGCGAATCTTCTGACCGGAAAGGCGATGATCGTGGCCTATTCCCGCCCCATCGCCATCAAAATTTATCGTAAAATATTAGAGCTGCGTCCAAGCTGGAAGGAAAAGCTTGCCGTTGTCATGACGGGTGGCAACAACGATCCGGAGGATTGGAAAGAGATTGTCGGAACAAAGGCCTATAAAGAAGAACTGGCGCGCAGATTCAAGGACAACGATGATTCTTTGAAAATCGCCATTGTGGTGGATATGTGGCTGACCGGTTTTGACCTGCCGTCTCTTGCCACCATGTATGTGTACAAGCCTATGCACGGGTACAATCTGATGCAGGCGATTGCCCGCGTCAACCGTGTGTTCGGGGATAAAGAGGGCGGGCTGATCGTCGATTATGTCGGCATCGCATCCGCGCTCAAAGAGGCCATGCGGGAGTATACCGCCCGCGACCGGCAGAAATACGGCGATATGGATATCGGAAAGACCGCCTATCCGAAATTTCAGGAGAAGCTGCAGGTCTGCCGCGATCTGTTTCATGGATTTGATCACGGTAAATTCTTCACCGGAACCCCGCTTGAAAAGGCACAGGTTATCACCGGAGGCGTCAACTTTATTCTGGACGCTCGAGTGCCGAAACGAAAAGAGCTGTTTATTAAGGAGGCGCTGCTGCTCCGTCAGGCAGAGTCGCTCTGTTCCAGTATGACGACCGGGGAAGAGCGCCATGCGGCGGCATATTTTGAAGCGGTTCGCGCTGCCGTGATGAAAATCACCATGGGCGGCGGTGGCGGAAAGCCACTTTCGCTGAAGGAAATCAACGCAGAGATTAATGCGCTTCTGAAAGCGAGCATTCAGTCCGAGGGGGTGATCAACCTCTTTGAGAGCGACAGGCTTGGGGAGCGTTTTTCGCTTTTCGATCCCGATGTGCTGGCCGAAATCGCCAAGATGAAGGAAAAGAATCTGGTGGCGGAGATCCTGCGGAAGCTTATGGCTGAGCAGATTGCGATCTATCGCCGGACCAATGTGGTCAAGGCGACTGTCTTTTCCGAGAAGATCACGCTGCTGATGAACACCTACTACAACGGCCTGATTACCAATGAAGAGGTTATCAAAGAGATTCTGAAAACGGCGGAAGAGATCAACACCCTTCGCAGGGAGGGAGAAAAGCTGGGACTTTCGGAAGAAGAGCTGGCGTTCTACGATGCTTTGACGAAGCCGGAGCATATCCGGGATTTTTACGAAAACGATACCTTGATCGCCTTGACGCGCGAGCTGACCGAAATGCTCCGCAAAAGCCGTACCATCGACTGGCAGAAAAAAGAGACGGCCCGCGCCGGTATGCGGAAGATGGTCAAGCGGCTTTTGAAGCACTATCACTATCCGCCGGAAAAATATGAGGATGCCATCGATACGGTTATCCGCCAGTGCGAACTTTGGACCGATCAGAACGAGGTATAACAAGATAGCTTTTCAAAAGCAGAAAGAAGCGGCCTTACAGGTCGCTTCTTTCTGCTTTTTTGGGGGGATGGAGCAGACCTGCTTTTGAAGATCGCTTCGTTTTTTCCTCTTCAAAATAGCGGTCGGTTTCCTCCTTGATCTCGCTGCTGCGGCGAAGGAGGGTGGAGGTATTGAGAAAGGTCATGGCGGCGCAGGTGATGTCCGAGAGGGTCCAGAGGAGGGCGGGGGTGCCCAGGGCGCCGAAGAAGGCGGTCAGGGAGAAGACGAGGCAGTAGAGAAAGCCGGAGCTCTTTTTCGCTGTGAGGTATTCCAGCGCGCTCTTTCCGTAGAAGGACCAGCCCACCAGCGTGGCCAGCACAAAGAGGAAGACGGCGATGGCGAGAAAGACCGGGGCGACCGGGCCGAAGGTCTCGCCGAAAGCGGCGTTGACCAGCGCCATGCCGTCGAGGGTGGGGTAGCGGTCGATCGAGAGGAGCAGCACAAGGCCGGTTACGGTGCAGAGTACGATGGTGTCGAAGAAGACCTCCACGATACCGAGAAAGCCTTGCGCCACCGGGGAGTCGGTCTCGGCGGTGGCATGGGCGATGGGAGCGGTGCCGCAGCCCGCCTCGTTGGTGATGAGTCCCCGGGCAAAGCCCACCTGCATTCCCTTGAGAAGAAGGCTGCCGCCGATGCCGCCTCCTGCGGCTTTTAGGCTAAAGGCGCTCTTCAGGATTTGGGTAAAGAGGGAGGGGAGGGCGGCGCCGTTTTTTAAGAGGATAAAGAGCGACATGGCGAGGTAGAGAAAGGAGAGGAGCGGCACCACCAGGGCGCAGAAGGAGGAGATGCGGCCGATGCCCTTGACGATGACAAAGAAGGTGAGAAGGGCGAGGAGGACGCCGCTGACCGCCGGTGGGATGCCGAAGACCTCCTCAAAGGAGAGCGCCACGGCGTTGGTCTGCAAGAGGTTGCCCACCGTGAAGGAGGAGGCGAGGCAGAAGAGGGCAAAGAAAAATGCTCCCGGTCGGCTTCTGATATAGTACATGGCACCGCCAACAAGCTTTGCAGATGGGTGTTCCATGCGATTTTTCGGGGTGGGCTCGAGGATTTCTCCCGCAGGCGTGCGGAGCTTTCGGTGGCGGAGGGCGAGAACAGTCTCCCCATATTTCAGCACCATGGAGAAGAGGGCACTCACCCACATCCAGAAGAGAGCTCCCGGCCCGCCGGCCCGGAGGGCCACCGCTACCCCGACGATATTGCCCACTCCCAGCGTCCCGGCCAGCGCCACCGACAGGGCGCGCAGGGGTGAGACGCCGCCGGGGGCGACCTTTTTCGTGAGGCTTCTGGCGATGGCACCGGTCTTCGTAAAGGGAAGAAACGAGAGCTTCATATTTAAGAAAAAGCCGGAAAAAAGCAAAAAAGCCGGCAGCGCCGGGCCGATCAGGTAGGTGGTAATCAGGCGGAGCATGGTTTCCTCCCGGAGTTTTTGCTCTATCTTTATTCAAAGAGATAAAGGGTTATGAAGGCCTGTCGGCGACTTGGGGTTGACGGCGTCGGTTTTTATTGGATTAAATGTTAATTTTTTGTAAATAGATGGGTCTTCTATATTGATAAAGCAGCGAAAAGAGATAAAATATAAGGTGTTCATCAAGTGTGAGCGAAGAGCGCGGGGAGGCTCTCTTTTTTACCGGAAAGAGAGCTCAGCTTTGCACCTCCTTCGCAAAGAAAGGATGGTATGTGTTATGAATCTGAAACCTCTTGCAGATCGGGTTGTGGTCAAAATGGTCGAGGCCGAGGAGACCACCAAGAGCGGCATTATTCTCGCCGGCTCCGCCAAGGAAAAGCCTCAGATCGCTGAAGTTGTGGCGGTTGGTCCCGGCGGCTATTCCGACGACGGCAAGCTGATTCCCGTGGAAGTGACGGTGGGTCAGAAGGTGATCACCAGCAAGTATTCCGGCACTGAGATCAAGCTGGACGGAACCGAGTATATCATCGTGAAGTGCAGTGATATCCTCGCTGTGGTCGAGTAATTATCTGCGAAATGGCTGTTCGCAGCGAATAGGATTTTCGCAAAGTTCTTTTTCGGAAGAAAAACCCCGTTATTCCGAATCCCATTCTACGGGGAGAAAGACAGGAACAAGTTATGGCAAAGACTATTTCTTACGGCATTGACGCCCGCAATTCGCTGAAGGCCGGTATCGACAAGCTGGCCGACACCGTGAAGATCACGCTGGGCCCCAAGGGACGCAATGTGGTCCTTGATAAAAAATACGGCGCTCCCCTCATCACCAACGACGGTGTGACCATCGCCAAGGAGATCGAGCTGGAGGATCCCATGGAAAACATGGGCGCACAGCTCATCAAGGAGGTCGCTACCAAGACCAACGACGTGGCCGGCGACGGCACGACCACGGCCACTCTTCTGGCACAGGCTTTTGTGGCCGAGGGCATGAAGAATGTGGCGGCAGGCGCCAACCCCATGATCGTCCGCAAGGGCATTGCCAAGGCCGTGGATAAGGCCGTGGAGTCCTTACAGAAGATTTCGCAGAAGGTGAACGGCAGCGCGGATATCGCGCGTGTCGGTACCGTTTCCTCCTCCAGCGCCGAGATCGGTACGTTGATCGCCGACGCCATGGAGAAGGTTACCTCCGACGGTGTGATCACCGTGGAGGAGTCCAAGACCGCCGAGACCTACTGCGAGGTGGTCGAGGGCATGCAGTTCGACCGCGGTTATCTCTCGCCCTACATGGCTACCGATATGGATAAGATGGAGGCGGTCATCGACGACGCTTACATTCTGATCACCGACAAGAAGATCTCCAACATTCAGGATGTTCTTCCCCTGTTGGAGCAGGTGGTGCAGTCGGGCAAGAAGCTGCTCATCATCGCCGAGGATGTGGAGGGCGAGGCGCTCACCACCCTGATCCTCAACAAGCTGCGCGGCACCTTTGTCTGCGTGGCGGTCAAGGCTCCCGGCTTTGGCGACAGAAGAAAGGAAATGCTCCGTGATATCGCCATTCTGACCGGCGGTGAGGTCATCACCGACGAGCTGGGTCTCGAGCTCAAGGAGACCACCATGGCACAGCTTGGCCGTGCAAGACAGGTCAAGGTCACCAAGGAGAACACCATCATCGTGGGCGGCGCCGGCGATTCCGGTGAGATCAAGGCCAGAGTGGCGCAGATCCGCGCCGCTATCGATACCACAACCTCCGACTTCGACCGCGAGAAGCTTCAGGAGCGTCTTGCCAAGATCGCCGGCGGTGTGGCCGTTATCAAGGTAGGCGCTGCCACCGAGGTGGAGATGAAGGAGATGAAGCTCCGCATCGAGGACGCGCTCAACGCTACCAAGGCCGCTGTGGAAGAGGGCATTGTGGCGGGCGGCGGTACCGCTTACCTCAATGTGATCGACGATGTGGAGACCCTTCTCAAGTCCACCGACGGCGACGAGAAGATCGGCGTCAAGATCGTGCTCAAGGCTCTCGAGGCGCCGGTGCGTCAGATCGCCGAAAACGCCGGCTTTGAAGGCTCTGTAGTGGTGGATAAGATCATGCGCGCCCACAAGAAGGGCTACGGCTTCGACGCTTACAGCGAGAAGTATGTGGACATGATGGAAGTGGGCATTGTGGATCCCACCAAGGTTACCCGCAGCGCGCTTCAGAACGCCGCTTCGATTGCCTCCACGGTGCTGACCACCGAGGCGGTTGTGGCCGACAAGAAGGAAGAGACTCCCGCTGCTCCCGCTATGCCTGCCGGCGGCGGAATGGGCGGTATGTATTGATCGCTTCCAAGCAATTTTCTGCCGATATTTTGGGAAGTCCGAACCGATCCGGTTCGGACTTCTTTTTTGCTTCTTTTGGATTTATAAGTTTGCGGGTCTGCGGTTATTGTATTTTTTCTTGACTTTTCCTTCTCTTGTGGGTATAATAGTAGCATTCAAAGGAGGGGTGACGGTATGCGAATGGTTATAAAGGTGGGAAGTTCCACCCTGACGCACAGTACGGGGCGGCTGAATATCCGGCGAACCGAAGAGCTCTGCCGGGGGCTGAACGATCTTGCCAACGCGGGGCACGAGGCGGTATTGGTTTCCTCGGGAGCGGTGGCTATGGGGGTAGGGAAGCTTCCTCTGAAGGAGCGCCCCGCCGACATTCCCACCAAGCAGGCCGCGGCGGCGGTGGGGCAGTGCGAGCTGATGTATGTGTACGACAAGCTTTTTTCGGAATACGGTCATACGGTGGCGCAGATTCTGATCACCGGGGACGATTTTTCCCATCCCGACCGCCACGCCAATTTCACCAATACCTTAAACCGGCTGCTGGCTCTGGGAGCGCTGCCGATCATGAACGAAAACGACACGGTGGCGACCGAGGAGATCAAGGTGGGGGACAACGACACGCTGTCGGCGCTGGTGGCCAAGAGTGTGGGCGCCGATCTTTTGGTACTGCTCTCGGACATCGACGGGCTTTACACCGCCGATCCCCGGGTAGATTCTTCCGCCGAGCTGATTCCACTGGTGGAGGAGCTGAACGATGCGATTGAGGCGTTGGGCGGACAGGCCGGCAGCGGCTTCGGCACCGGCGGCATGAAGACCAAGCTGGCGGCGGCCAAAATCGTTCTCGCGGCGGGCTGTTCGATGATCATTGCCAACGGGGCGCGGCCGTCCGCACTCTATGATATCGCGGCAGGGCGGCCGGTGGGAACCGAATTCCGCGCCAAAAAGTGATAGAAGCCGCACGATCTCGGTCGTTGTTCGAATAAGGAGTGTTTTATGAGCGATATTTTGTCAATTGAAGAGCAGCTGCGGGCAGCCAAGGCGCTTGTACCCTTTGCGGCATCCCTTTCTGCCGAAGAAAAACGGCGGGCGCTCTCTGCCATGGCAGAGGCGCTCTCTGTCGGGCGGGAGGCGATTCTTGCCGCCAATGCTGTCGACCTTGCCGAGGCAAAGGCCATGGGGGCGGTCATGCTCGATCGCCTGCTCCTCACCGAAGAGCGTATCGAAGCCATGAAGGAGGGAATATTGCAGGTGGCCTCGCTTCCCGACCCGGTGGGGCGGGAGCTCGAGGAAGTGACCCATCCGAAGGGGATGTTGATCAAGAAGATTTCGGTGCCCTTCGGTCTTGTGGCAGTGATCTTTGAGAGCCGCCCCAATGTGGCGGCCGATACGGCGGCGCTCTGTCTGATGAGCGGCAATCTGTCCTTTCTGCGCTGCGGGCGGGAGAGCTATCGTTCCTGTGCTGCGATTGTAACCGCCCTGCAAAAGGGGCTTTCCTCGATAGGACTGCCCGAAGGGCTTGTGAACTTAGCGGAGGATCGCAGCCGGGAAGGAGCAGTGAAGCTGATGCAGGCGCGGGGCCTTGTGGATCTTCTGATTCCCCGGGGAGGGGCCGGGCTGATCCGCACCTGTCTTGAGAAGGCGACTGTCCCCTGTATCGAGACCGGAACCGGCATCTGCCATATCTATGTCGATCGCCATGCCGATTTTGACATGGCGCTTTCGATTCTTGAAAACGCCAAGACCAGCCGTCCCTCGGTCTGCAATGCGGCGGAGGTCTGTCTGGTGGATCGGGCGATTGCGTCGGCTTTTCTCCCCCTTTTGCATGAGCGGCTAGTCGAGCGGCGCGCCGGAGAGGGAAAGGTGCCGGTAGAGCTGAAGCTGGATGAAGAAGCGGCTTCCTGTATTGCGGGCACTCCCGCAGAGGCGGGTGACTTTGACCGGGAATTTCTCGACTATATCTTAGCGGTAAAGGTGGTGGACGGTCTTGACGGAGCGCTCTCCCACATCGCATCCCATTCCACCCACCACAGCGAGGCCATCATCACCGCTGACGAAAAGCGGGCGGAGTGCTTTCTTTCTCGGGTGGACAGCGCGGCGGTCTATGTGAATGCTTCCACGCGCTTTACCGACGGGGGCGAATTCGGAAAGGGCTGTGAGATCGGCATTTCCACCCAGAAGCTTCACGCCCGGGGGCCGATGGGGCTTTCGGAGCTGAACACCTATAAGTATATCATCCGGGGCAGCGGGCAGATCCGGTGAGGGCCTGCTGGGGATATGTCAGAAGATAACCGATCATGATTTCAAAAAGAGGAGACAGAAGATGAGCTATACCTTGGGTTTTGTCGGTGTCGGCAATATGGGCGGCGCGCTGGCAGAAGCGGCTGCCAAGCGCCTTTGCGGAGAAACGATTGCGGTTTGTGACCGGGATTTCTCCAAATGCGAGCGCTTGCAGGAAAACTTTGGCGTTGTGGCTTCCGATGCGGATACGGTGGTTTCAAACAGCCGTTTTGTGATTTTAGGGGTCAAGCCTCAGATGGCGGCGGAGACGCTGGCCTCTCTGAAAGAGGCGTTTGATAAGAATCCGGACGCGGTGCTGGTCAGTATGGCGGCGGGTTTATCGCTTGCTTCGCTGCGGGCGATGCTGGAAGACTCTGGCCGCCCGCTGATCCGCATCATGCCCAACACGCCGGTACGGGTCGGGGAGGGGATGATCCAGTTCGCCTGTGATGGGGTGTCCTCTTCGGATAAAGCGGATTTTGTCGATTTCTTTTCGGCGGCCGGACGGCTGGACGAGATTGAAGAAGAAAAGATCGACGCCGCCAGCGCCCTGTCGGGCTGTGGGCCGGCCTTTGTCTGTCTCTTTGCCGAGGCGCTGGCCGACGCGGGGGTGGAGTGCGGCCTCACCCGAGAAAAGGCTCTTCTCTATGCGGCAGAGACGCTTGTCGGGACAGGAAAGATGATTGAAACCTTCGGCCATATCGGGGACCTGAAGGATGCGGTCTGCAGTCCCGGCGGAACCACCATCGCGGGGGTGCATGCTCTGGAAAGAGGGGGGCTGCGGGGAGCGGTCATGGACGCGGTTCTGGCCGCCTACCGGCGGACGAAGGAGCTGCAATAAGGTTTGTCGTCAAAAGGACCGCCCGGAACGGTTTCATGCCGTTCCGGGCGGTCCTTTGGTTATTCCTCTTCGTTCTCTTCTTCGGGGATATCTTTTTCTTCTTTGGGGCGGAAGTCGGCCTTTTTTTTCGCCAGCGGATTTTTGTCAATGGCTTCTTCCAGCTGGCGGTTGCTCACATGGGTGTAGATCTGGGTGGTATTCAGCTGTTCGTGGCCGAGGATGTCCTTTAACACCAGTACATCCACGCCGCCCTCCTGATACATGAGGGTGGCGGCGGTGTGGCGGAGCTTATGGACCGAGAGGTGCCGGTTGCCCAGCCCCGCCCGGTCGAGGTATTTGTAGATCATCCACTGCACCGTCTTATTGCTGATGCGCTTTCCGAGCCGGGAGATAAAGAGGGCGTTTTTGTCCTTGATGGTCAGATTTTGGCGGTCATCTATCCAGACCTTCAAAGCCTCCCGGCAGGCGTCGTTCAGATAGATGATCCGCTCCTTGGCACCCTTGCCCAGCACCCGCAACGAGCGTAGCTCGCTGTCGATATCGTTTAAGTTGATGCCGCAGAGCTCCGAAAGCCGCATGCCGCAGTTGAGAAAGAGGGTCACAATGGCAAAGTCCCGGGTGCGGCTGTCCGACTCGGTGTCCTTTTCCACCGTTTCCAAAAGGGTGAGGCTCTCCTCTAAGCTGAGGAACTTCGGAAGTGCCCGCTTGACGCCGGGCGATTCGATATTTAAGGCGGGATTTTTGTCGATGAGCTTTTTCGTCACCTCGAGATAACGGAAAAAGGTTTTCAGCGAGGAGAGCTTCCGCGCCCGGGAGCGCGCCTTGTTCTCCCGCTCCTTGGTGACATAGTGAAAGAACTCGTAGATGTCCTCTTCACGGATTTTCCGGATAAAATCGATGTCGATCGCGGAAATATCGATCTTGTCGAATTCCTCGCCGAGGGTGGGAAGACCCTGTTCCTTGGCGACAAGGAAGCGGAAGAAGATGACGAGATCGAGCTCGTACTGCTCGACGGTCTTTGGGGAGCGGTTCTGTATCGAGAGCTTATAGGTGACAAAATCCCGGACAAGCTGAGGGCTGTCGTTCATGGCGGAGACTCCTTTTATGAATATCGGATGAAAAACGAAAAATGCGGTTGCATTCGCCGGCGATTTGGTATATAATGAAGCTGTCTATCCGGCACAAGCGAGTTTTTTTCTGTTTGGCCGGGGAAGTTTCCCTTGTTTGAAAGGATGCGAAAATGAAAAAATTTTTTAAGGAAAATTCCTATCTCATCGTCAAGCTGATCGTCTTTCAGCTGGGTCTGATGATTATGGGTTTGGTTACCGCCTTTGCGACGGGAGGAAGCACCAACAAAGCGGGCTGGCTTTTTCCCGCCTCGTCGGTTTTCTGCATTCTCTTTTATCTTTATCTGGTGTTCACGGTGGGCTATGAGAACGGACAGAAGGACGGTATCCGCATCGAGGCAGGCAGGATTTCCCCGCGTCCCATGCGTTTCTTTCTGGTGGGACTGGCGGCCAATTCACTCAATCTGCTGCTCGGCATTCTGGCGGTGATCTTCCGTCTAATCATGGGCGTTTCGCTTACCGGGGAGCTTGACCCCGAAATCCTCTACTCGCCCGCATGGGCGCGTTCGGGCTATGGGGTTTGCAATCTGATCGCCCGCTTCATTCAGGCGATGTATACCGGTGTGATTCAGACGCTTTCTCCGGGCAACAGTATTTTGGTGGCGCTTCTGCCGCTGCCTGCCATTCTTGTGGCCGGGATATCCTATCTTTTCGGCGTGAAATTCAAGGACGGCTTTTTCAGGAAGGGCGGAAAGGATTCCGGCACAAAGCGTTATTCCTGAGCGATAATTTCACTCGGTTTCCTCGTTTTTCAAAATAAACCGGCTTTTGGCGGCATATACATGAAAAAAACGAGGAACGGGTGACCTATGAAAGTTTTTCTCAAGGCATTTTTCTGTATTTTGTTCGCCTGCACGCTTCTTGCGGCGGCGGCTTACGGCATTTTTATGCTTTCTTCCTATCTTGGCAATATTGTAGCACCAAAGACCTCGTCTGTCAATAACGAAGACGGGAAAAAAGAGCTGACGGTTATCATCGACCCGGGACACGGGGGGATGGACGGCGGTGCTGTGGGCGTCAAGGGAACGCTGGAGAAGGAGCTCAACCTCGATCTCTCGCTGAAGCTTGCGGCGGCGCTGGAAAAGGCCGGGGTGAAGACCCTTCTGACCCGCAGCGAGGATGTGATGCTCACCGCCGAGGGCGCTTCTTCCGCCAAAAACGGCGATCTGCGGGCACGGCTGAAGATCGCCGAGGAAAATGAAAACTGCCTTTTTGTCAGCATTCACATGAACAAATTTCCCGACGCCTCGGTGAAGGGAATGACCTTTTACTATTCCCCCAATCACCCCGAGAGCCGCGTTCTGGCTGAGACGATGCAGAAAGCGATTGTGGAGAAGCTTCAGTCGGAAAACAAACGTCCGATGAAAGAAGCGGGAAGCTCGATCTATCTCTTGCATCGGATCACTAAGCCGGCGGTTTTGGTGGAGTGCGGCTTTCTCTCCAATGCCTACGAGGAAGCGCTCCTTGCCAGCGCCGACTACCGGGAGCGGATGGCGGGTGTTCTCTGCGAAGCGATTCTCTCCTATCTGGAGGGTCAAAAGACGGGCGGGTGACCGCTCGTCTTTATCCCTTTCCGATGCCTTTGCCGGCTCTAGGCGAGGGCGGGAGTTTTATGAGAAAGGAACTCTGATTGATGAAAGCCAAGTCCTTTTATGTCTGTTCTGCCTGTGAATACCGGTCGGCCAAGTATTACGGCCGCTGCCCCTCCTGCGGCGCCTGGGAGACTTTCGTGGAGCAGGAGCCCGAGCCGGAGGTGAGGGCGGGGACGCTCTCGGCGGCGAAGGCGGCATCCTCTGCCGCCCGCATTCTGCCGCGGGGCGAATCGCGGGCGGTTCGCTATCGGGAACTGGAAATGCCCGCCTACATGCGTTCGAAGAGCGGCATGAAGGAGCTTGACCGGGTACTGGGCGGCGGCATTGTGGAGGGTTCGGTGCTTTTGATTGCCGGGGAACCCGGCATCGGCAAATCCACGCTGCTGATGCAGATCTCGGGGGTTTTAGGCCGGGACAAGCGGGTTCTGTATGTCTCGGGCGAGGAATCGGGCGGTCAGCTCAAATACCGTGCCCAGCGTCTCGGAGTAGAGGGGGAAGAACTCTACATCATGACCGAGACCGAGGTGGAGGAGATTCTTGCGGAGTGCGAGCGTCTGAAGCCGGAGTATCTGATCGTCGATTCGGTGCAGACCATGTACTGCAGCAGTGTTTCCTCTTCTCCCGGCAGTGTGACTCAGGTCAAGGAGTCGGCCATGCGCTTCATCTCGCTGGCGAAGAACTTCGGTGTGTCGGTTTTGATCGTGGGACATGTGAACAAAGAGGGAAGCATTGCCGGTCCCAAGGTGCTGGAGCATATGGTGGACGCGGTAATCAACTTTGAAGGGGAGCGCCAGCAGGCCTATCGGGTGATCCGCGCTTCCAAGAACCGCTACGGCGCCACCAACGAAATCGGTGTGTTTGAGATGACCGACCGGGGACTTTTTGAGGTGGACAACCCCTCGGAGGTCTTTCTGGCCGACCGGCCCCGGGGCGTGTCGGGCAACTGCGCCCTCTGCCTTTTGGAGGGGACGCGGCCGCTGGTCACCGAGATTCAGGCGCTTACCGCCCAGACCGTCTATCCCTCTCCCAAGCGCACTTCGGATGGGGTGGACTACAACCGGCTCTGTCTGATGCTGGCGGTTCTCGAGAAGCGGCTGGGACTTCGGTTTTCGACGGTCGATACCTATGTCAATGTGATAGGCGGTATCCGGCCGGACGAGCCTGCCGCCGATCTGGCCATGGCGCTGGCTCTGATCTCGGGAATCAAGGATATTCCGCTGGCCGATTCGCTGCTTGCCTTCGGCGAGGTGGGGCTGGCCGGCGAGTGCCGGGGCGTGGACGCCGCCGGGCTTCGCATTAAGGAGGCGGCAAAGCTCGGCTTTACCACGGTGGTTTTGCCCTATAAGAACTATGAGCAGCTGAAAAAGACCGGCGAGCTTTTCCCAGATGTGCAGTATCTGCCGGTGAAGAGTATCTTTGACGCCATGAAGATTTTTGTGAAATAAGGGGGCGTTTTGATGGTTTGTTTTCCGAAGACAATCGCCGAGGCGCTGGAAGAGGCGGGGCTTTTGATCGAAGCCGATCTGCCGCAAGGAACGGTCGAGATTCCCGAAGAAACGGTCGGTATTCCGCAGGGGGCGATCACCGGTATCTCCTTCGACAACCGTCAGGTGAAGCCGGGCTTCCTCTTTGTCTGTAAGGGAGCGGCATTCCGGCGGGAGTATCTTTTTTCCGCTCTGGAGAAAGGGGCGCTTCTCTATATGGCGGAGGAGCGCTATGCCGGCTATGTCGATGCCCCCTGTCTGATTGTGCGGGATATCCGCCTTGCGATGGCGATTGCGGCCCGCGTCTTTTATGGGGAGGAAGCTCGGCCTGTCCGCAAGGTGGGAATCACCGGAACCAAGGGGAAAACCACGGTGTCGGTTCTTCTGAGCGAAATTTTGGATGACTATACGGCAAAACAAGGATGCCGTCGCAATGCGCATATCTCGTCGCTTTCAGTCTACGACGGGGAGCGGGAAGAGAAGGCGCAGCTCACCACGCCGGAGGCAATCCCTCTCTGGCAGCGCCTGGCGGCGGCGGGACGAAACCACCTTCCTTTTGCGGTTTGTGAGGTGTCCAGTCAGGCACTGAAATATCACCGAGTTTCCGGAATTGACTTTGAAGCGGTGGCCTTTTTAAATATCGGGGAGGATCATATCAGCGACCGGGAGCACCCGAATTTTGAAGACTATTTTGCCTCAAAGCTGAAGATCTTTGAAAATGCCAAAACGGCCTGTGTTTTCTCGGGCGCCGAATACTTCGAGAAAATACATAAGAAGGCTCTTTCCTGCGGCTGTTCGCTTATCACCTTTGGCTGGCGGAAGGAGGACGATCTCTTTTGCAGCGAAGCGGAGTTTTCCGAGACGGGCTGTGAGTTTACCGTATTCTTTGCCGGAGAAGAACATCGCTTCTCTCTGCCCCTTCCCGGGCGCTATAATCTCGCCAATGCCCTGGGGGCACTGGCACTTGCCTATGCGCTGAACATCCCCCCCACTTCTATGGCAGCGGGTCTTGCCCGGGCTTCGGTGCCCGGGCGGGGCAGATGCTTTACAACGCGGGACCGCTCGCTTTCGGTGCTGGTGGACTATGCCCACAACAAGATGAGCCTGGAGGCTTTGCTGGATCTTGCGGACGAGCAGTTTCCCGGTAAAAAGAAGGTGCTGGTTTTCGGCTGTCCCGGAGGGAAGGCGAAGAATCGGCGGCGGGACATGGGGCTTGTTGCGGGGGAACGGGTCGATCATGTGATTCTGACCGAAGACGATCCCGGTCCGGAGGAGGCAGAAGATATCTGCCGCGAGATCGCCCCTTATGTGACTCTCGGTGGGGCGGACTGCCAGATCCTCCTTCCTCGGGCGGATGCGATTGCGGCGGCCTTTTCGCTTCTTGAAAAAGAGGGCGGTCTGATTCTCGTCTGCGGCAAAGGCTGCGAGACCGAACAGAAGATGGCCTACGGGGCGGTCTATTACGAAGGGGACGAGGCGGTGGTTGCACACTGCCTTGATGCATGTGAAGCAGGGTCGAGGGTCGAAAAAGAAGCGGTCAGTCTGTGAGGAGAAGGATTGGGATGACATCCGATAAAGAATCTGTGATGAAGAAAAAGTTTTTGCCGATCATTTTGGGCAGCGATGAAAACGCCTATGGCGATGTGCGCCTGATCCGGGAGAAGTACGATGTGAAGCCGCTTCTTGTCTGCAAGAGGCTTTTGACGCCCACGCGATACAGCCGGCTGTTTGACTGTAGGCTTTTTGAGGATTTTGACCGGGAGGAGATCTTTGTGCCTTCGCTGCTCTCGGTTTTGCGGGAAGCCTCGGCCGAATATGAGAAGCTGGTGGTTGTGGCTTGCTCGGACTATTATGCGGCGCTGATGGCGAAGAATTATGACCGTTTTGAGGGGCTTGTGGCAAATGCCTTTCCCGATCCTGCGCTGCTTTCCTCCTTCGAGACGAAGGATAAGTTTTACGCCCTTTGCGAGAAACACGGGCTGGACTATCCGAAAACCGTGGTGGTGGAGAAGGAGGGACGTGTGACAGGCGGGGATGACCTGCCCTTTTCCTATCCCATTATCCTAAAGCCTGAGAACAGCAATGCCTACGAATATCTGCACTGCCAGTTTGAGGGTAAGAAAAAGGTCTATTTTCTCGCCTCGCGTGAGGAATACCGCCGGGTAGCGGAGGCTCTCGACAAGGCGGGCTATGGCGGCAAGCTGATTCTGCAGGAATATATCGAGGGGCCGGACAGCGCTATGCGGGTGATCAACAGCTTTTCGGATAACGAGGGAATTCTGCGGGTCTCGGCGCTGGGACAGCCGGTGCTGGAGGAATATGCCCCCTATACGCTCGGCAATTATGCAGCGATTCTGCCCCGCAGTGAGGAAGCGCTCTACCGAAAGATCGAAGCTTTTCTCAACGCCATCGGTTACCGGGGTTTTTCGAATATCGACATGAAGTATGACGCGAAGACCGGGCGCTATCTGATGTTTGAGATCAATCCCCGCCTGGGGCGATCCTCTTTTTTCGTCCGGGCTGCCGGAATCAATATGATGGAAGAGATGATCGAAAGCGTGGTCTTCGGAAGGGAACATGCAGTGCTGTTCGGCAAGGCCGGGGGCATGTGGTCGAATGTGCCGAAGGGGGTGCTTCGCAAGTATGTGAAGGATCGGGAACTCTCTCGGGAGATTCGGGAGCTTTCGCGGCACTGCCTCTATACCTTGTATGACAAGAATGACTTTTCGATCCGGCGTTTTGCACGCATCACCCGTTTTTATCTCTCCCATTACAAGAATTATCGGAATTATTATTTTGACCGGTAAGGCAGAAGTCGTCGCTATCGAAGCGTGTCTGCCTTGCTATGTTTACAGGAAGTATGGCGAAACGATTGCTTTTTTCTCGTTTCTGTGCTATACTGGCAGGGTAACAGGTGACTGTAATAGAAAGACGGAGGATGTGTATGGGTAAGCTTCTGTTTCGGATTCTTTCCCACAGCGAGAAAGAGACCGAGTCGGCGGGGATGCTGCTGGCCTCCCAGTTGAAGGCGGGAGATTTTGTGGCGATGTACGGCGATCTCGGCGCCGGAAAGACCGCCTTTGTGCGGGGGGCGGCTGCACTCCTGGCTCCCGGCTACGATGTAGCGAGCCCTACCTACACCGTGGTCAATGAGTACGGAGAGGGAAGCGGCCGGCTCTGCCATTTTGATATGTACCGGATCGATGGCGAGGAGGATCTCGAATCGATCGGGTTTTACGACTACCGGGACTGCATTTTGATGGCCGAGTGGTG